>CADBNG010000501.1 GCA_902795985.1 uncultured Lachnospiraceae bacterium | reverse complement strand
GTATCCTGCAGGTAATACGGAATTTCGTAATAGGTTCCGTCCTTCAGGTATACGCCCGTAATGGTGATGATGACTTTGGAAGCGTATCCGGCTCCGGAGACATTCCGCTTGATGGTCTTTTTGGCTCCGGGCCCGACTGGCGCGTCTTTGCCCAGATTGTAGGATCCGGAATCCGATGATCCCCAGACGCTCTGAAGCTCTAAGTCAAACGTGAAGTTCTTGATAGCGGTCTTCAGGCAATGGTTCTTTACCGTCAATCCAAGCAGGTTAGGCATAAAGATGCCGAAACCGAGGCTTTCCAGCGTAAGAGGCACCGCCGGTTCAACGGTTACGTTGAAAACAACATATTTTCCGCTGCCATCCTGCGCCGTTGCCGTTACTTTGCACTGTCCCTTGTTTTTAGCGGTGATTGTGCCGGAACTGTCAACGGAAGCAACGTACGAGTCCGACGAAGTCCATCTGACGGATTTATCCGTCGCATCGGAGGGCTGAATCGACACGGCAAACGAATCCGTCTGTCCGGCGAAAAGAATCATCCTGTTGCTGCCGGAGGCTCTCATGGATTTTACCATGGAAATGACGGAAACCTCGCACTTCGCCGTGACGCCGCTTCCATCGGTCGCGGTGCAGGTGATCGTCGCCTTGCCCTTTCCTTTGGCGGATATGCCGCCGTTTGCGCTCACGACCGCCACATTTTCATTGGAAGAACTCCAGGTTACTTTTTTGGCGGCAGCGGAGGAAGGAAGAACCTCGGCCTTTATGGAAGAGGATTTTCCTTTATCAAGCGTCAGGGAAGTGGCTGACAGCTTGATCCGCGATACGGCCTGGTTTACCTTGACGATGGTTTGAACTTTCTTGGCTCCGGGATCATCGCTTGTAAAGGTGATTTTGACGCTGCCGGCAGCGATGCCTTTCACGACGCCGCTTCCATCCACCGTGGCGATGCTTTCATCGGAAGACGACCATGTACCGGTCTTATAAAACGCGTCTTCCGGCTTCACGGACGTGGAAAGCTGAGCCTTTGCGGCGCTTTCGCCCGCGCCGACGATGACGGTAACGCCTTTTTCGTTGATCGCGACAGACTGGACGGGAATGCGCACTTCGACGTTCACAGACGCAGTGATGGAGGCATCATCCTTTGCGGACGCGGTAACAACCGCCTTCCCGGCCTTTTTTCCCGTAAGCGCTCCGGCTGAACTGACAGATACGATATCGGGATCTGAAGACGTCCAGGTCAGTGCCGTCTTCTTTGGAGCTTCTTCCGTCAGATTGGTCACAGTCGCTGTTAATTTGGCAGGTTTTCCTTTATAAACGATATAGCTTTCCGCGTCAAAGGTAATCGATCGGTTGAGCGCCGGGGTTTCCGCACTTGCGGCAAAGGCAAGACAGAGCACGGTCAGAAGCAGAATCAGGAAACAAAGCCTTTTTTTCATGTCTGGAGCCTCCTTCATTTTTTGCCCGGAACTCCCTGACCCTCCGGATCCCTGATCCACAGGCAGCCGATGGGCTCTTTGCACCATCCCTTACAGCTCCCGGCGAATAAAGGAGAGTGTGTGTCACCTTTCGCCTCGGCTGCAGACGGATTTGTGAAAAAGATGCCCGGAGCGGTACGGGAATGCCAATTCTTTACCACATCGTACATTTTTCCGTCCTGCAAATCAAGACACTTTTCCATGTGTCATTGATACTTTCTGTGTCATTTTGGCAAAACAGGGGGGAGGGGTCTTTCTTTACCGGAGAATCTCTCCTGTGCCTGTTTGAGTTGCGCGTGTTTTCTTGCCTGCGGAGGCGGGATGTGATATGATAATAATTCAGGTTGGATCATACGACCTGGGGAATAAACGGAAGGAGGACCGGAGCGAATGACCATTATCGTCACTGGCGGCGCCGGATTCATTGGAAGCAATTTTCTTTTTCATATGCTGGAGGCGCATCCGGAATACTGGTTGGTGTGCCTGGATAAGCTGACCTACGCCGGAAATCTGTCCACCCTGAAGGACATTATGAACCGGCCGAACTTCCGCTTCGTGAAGGCGGACATCTGCGACCGGGAGGCCGTGTACCGGCTGTTCGAGGAAGAAAAGCCGGATATCGTCGTCAACTTCGCGGCGGAAAGCCATGTGGACCGCTCCATTGAGGATCCCGGCATTTTCCTGCGGACGAATATCATGGGGACGGCGACCCTGATGGACGCCTGCCGGAAATACGGCATCCGGCGGTATCATCAGGTCAGCACCGACGAGGTCTACGGGGATCTGCCCCTGGACCGGCCGGATCTG
>CADBNG010000500.1 GCA_902795985.1 uncultured Lachnospiraceae bacterium | reverse complement strand
TCCGCGATCGTTGTGTCGGTCATGATGGTTGCAGGGTTGGAGTTACAGAGGATCACCTGGTATCCTTCTTCTTTCAGGGCCAGACATGCCTGGGTTCCTGCGTAGTCAAACTCCGCTGCCTGTCCGATCACGATCGGGCCTGAGCCGATGATCAGAACTTTTTTTACATCTGTACGTTTTGCCATAATTTCTTCCCTCCGATTTCTATATAAAAGTATTCTTTACATGTTGTTAGGAGCCATAAGAGCCGTCTCGTTATGCCTCGTAGATCACCTTGCCGCCGCAAACGGTAAGCAGGCATTTGCCGTAAACCTCCATTCCTTCAAACGGGGTTGCCTTTCCCATGGAAAGGAACTGCGACGGGTCGATCCGGTAGGAGGCATCCAGGTCCCAAACGGAAAAGTCGGTTCCGGACGGAATCTGAAAGCGCCTTCGCGGGGCGAAGCAGAGGAGCTCTAAAAGCCGCTCCATGGTAAGCACCCCGGTTCGGATCAGGTGGGTATATAAAAGAGGAAACGCGGTTTCGAGTCCGGTGATGCCGAACGCGCTTCCTGCAAGTCCTTTGCTTTTTTCTTCTGCGCTGTGAGGCGCATGGTCGGTTGCGATCATATCGATCGTTCCGTCTAAAACCCCTTCGATCAGGGCTCGTTTGTCTTCTTTGGAACGAAGCGGCGGGTTCATTTTGAACCGGCCTTCTTCTTTCAGGTCTTCGTCGGTATAGATCAGATAATGCGGGCCGGTCTCGCAGGTGACGTCAACGCCCTCTGCTTTGGCCTTCCGGATGATCTCCACGCTCTCCATGCAGGAGATGTGGCAGACATGGTAGGCGCAGCCGGTCTCTTTGGAAAGCCGGACGTCCCGCTCGATCTGGCGCCATTCGCTTTCGGAACAGATTCCTTTGTGGCCGTGGGCCGCTGCATAAGCGCCGTCATGAATATAGCCGCCATGCAGGAGGTCGTTCACTTCGCAGTGTGCGGCGATGATCTTTCCGAGCGCCTTTGCCTTTTCCATGGCCGCACGCATCATGTCCTCTGTCTGCACGCCTTTTCCGTCATCGGAAAACGCGATGACATAGGGCGCCATCGCATCCATGTCGGAAAGTTCCTCTCCGAGTTCGCCCTTTGTTATTGCGCCATATGGAAAAACAGGGATGATGGCATCCCGTTCAATGATATCTAACTGTTCTTTTAAATGGGGAAGTGAATCCGGCACAGGATTCAGGTTCGGCATCGTGCATACTGCGGTATAGCCGCCGTGCGCCGCCGCGAAAGAGCCGGAACGAATGGTCTCTTTATATGAATAACCCGGCTCGCGAAAGTGAACATGAACATCGCTAAAGCCGGGAAAAATGGAAACGTCAGAGGATTCCGGGAGATAAGTCTCGAGTAGAGCACGGACCTCGGAAGGATTTATATCAGTATAATTTGCTCGAAAAGGGGCCATTGTCTCTCCTTTGAAAAAAGAATCCGAATCGTTTTTAAACCTCAAGTATTATTACACATCACGGACAGATGCGCAATAAAGAATCGCAGAAAAGAATGGAGAAAAAGTGAAAAAGATACATTGACGGAAGGAAAGGGACATTTTACAATACTCCGTATGAAAAGAGACATTTTCCAACAGATAACACAAGATCAGATTTTTGTTTTAGACGGGGCAATGGGTACAAACCTTGCTTCGGCTGGGATGCCGGCGAACGGCTGCACGGAGCAGTGGGTCTGTGAACACCCGCGCATTGTGCAGGAGCTTCAGAAACAGTATCTCGATGCCGGAACAGTGATTCTTTATGCCGCAACATTCGGCGCCAACCGGGCACGCCTTTCCTCCTACGGACTGGAAGATGAGATTGTCCGGTATAACACGGTTCCAGTTCAGATCGCAAAGGAGATCGCGGTTCCGGGGCAGCACATCGTTGCAGGAGACATTTCCATGTCCACGATGATGATCGACTTCGAGGAAGAAGACGAAGTGGAAGAGATGAAGGAGGTGTTCCGCGAACAGGCCCGTATCCTGGAGGACGCGGGGGTGGATATCCTTGTGGTTGAGACCATGATCAACCTGGACGAGGCGAAAACGGCGGTGGCAGCCGCACGGGAGGTCAGTGATCTTCCGATCATGGCGACCATGACCTTTGAGTCCAACGGCTTCACACTGTATGGGAACAGCCCGGAACAGGCGGCGGAGGTTCTTGCGGAAGCCGGCGCGGATGCGGTCGGCGCGAACTGTTCCACCGGACCGGATAAGATGATCCCGGTCGTGGAAAAAATGGCTAGTGCAGTCAAGCTTCCGATCATCGCCAAACCGAATGCGGGAACGCCGCAGCCGGGACCGAACGGAACTGTCTTTTACAATATGCTGGAGGATGAGTTCGCGGTTTATATTGCGCAGCTTGTGGAAGCCGGCGCAAATCTTGTCGGCGGATGCTGTGGCACAACGCCGGAATACATTCGTAAGATCAACTGTCTTTCACAGAACATGTCATTTGTATCGAAGCGGTAAAGAGAAACGGAAACTGCTCATTGCCGCCTGCTATGGGCCATCGAGTAGGGGAGCCCCCTACTCGATGTACGTTCTCGCCCAATGGATGCTCGCATAAATGCGGCATCCGCTGGGCTCACTTCGCCAAAATAAAACCTCGGCGGATGCTTAAAACGCATCCGGCGAGGTTTTATCTTATGGCGCGCGGCGGCAACAGGGAAGGAGCAGTTTCCGTTTCCTGACTGCCGCTGAATTATAATACTTTTAGTTCTGCCGAATAAATGTTGAGAGAAAGAATATCCTCCGCGAAGTGGCGGAATTTTTCGGCTGCGTCGCTGACATAGAAGCGGTGCGCGGACGGATCCGGCTGCGCCGAAGAGGCCAGATCGTTTTCTGCCAGCAGCCGTTTCAGGGAGCAGGCGGTTTCATAGGCGGGATTGACCAGGC
>CADBNG010000499.1 GCA_902795985.1 uncultured Lachnospiraceae bacterium | reverse complement strand
GTAACCCGCGGCGAGGCCGCCACGATGCTCTGGCGTTTTGCCGGCAAACCGGAGCCGAAAACAAAGAAAAGCCCGTTCAGTGATCTGAAGGAATCCGGCGCGGATTCCTACAAAGCAATCCTCTGGGGCTATGAAAACAAAATCATCAACGGATCCGGCGGAATGTTCCTGAAGAACGACGGGTGCACGAGAGGAAATATCGTGACGTTCCTGCATCGATACAACAAAATAGTCCCGACTGTATAAGGGAGATCCTTCCGTGAGGGCTCCTTTTGACTCCGGGAAACAACGCGGCAGCGGGACATGAGACAGTCCCGCTGCCATTCTGTTTTGGTCCGTTGGGGACAGTCCCTTTCGGCTCCTTCGGCACATTGGGGTCCGTTGGGGACAGTCCCCTTCGGCTCCTTCGGCACATTGGGGTCCGTTGGGGACTGTCCCCTTTGTCCCCCTTCGGCACTCTTCAGAATTTCAGTTTCAGGATGAGCTTCAGGATATTGCGGGCAGAACGCTGCAGTTCACCCCGCGTGATTCCGTCCCTGCGGCCGAGCGTCTCTAAAAGAGACGGATCGGCCTGATATTTTTTGGCGATCCGGCTCATGTTTCCCGGCATGAGAAGATCAACCTGCGCGCGGACGCGGTAAGCATTGTCCCGCATGGCCGGAAATTCCGGGCTCTGAGAGCGCTGCATCCACCAGTCGGTCATGACACATCCTTCAAATCCCCATTCTTCACGGAGAACCGTGGTTACAAGGTCATAGTGATAGTGGGCCCAGACGCCGTTGATCTTATTGTAAGAGGTCATGATGGCAGCAGGGCGCGCCTCTTTGACGCAGATTTCGAAATTGCGAAGATACAGTTCCCGCAGCGCCCGCTCGGAGACTCTGGAATCGTTGACGTTCCGTTTCGTTTCCTGGTTATTGCAGGCGAAGTGCTTGGGACAGGAAGCCCGGCCGGAGGACTGAACGCCGCGGACCGCGGCCGCCGCCATTTTCCCCGACAGGAGCGGGTCTTCGGAGAAATATTCAAAATTCCTCCCGCACAGCGGATTCCGGTGCAGATTCATTCCCGGGGCGAGATGTACGTCGACGCCGTAATGAACCATTTCCCTTCCCAGCAGGACATGCAGCTTTTCCGTCAGTTCGCAGTTCCAGGTTGCCGCCAGGGCGGTTCCGCAGGGAAGAAGGGAAGAGTACCGTTTGATCCGCAGACCGGCCGGCCCGTCGCAGCAGGAAACCGGTTCGATTTCCTTTTTCCGCAATTCAGGCAGGATTCCGCCGAAAACGCCGGCATTGCCGGGAACGCCCAGATCGGAATTCATCATTCCGTGCCCCCGGGTCAGGTCGGCCAGCTCACGGTTGGAGAGACGGGCGATAAAAGCGTCAAGGGAGGCCCGGCCGCGGGCGATGTCCGTCAGGGTGACCTCTTTTTCGCCGGCGGGAACGATTTCTTCCGGAAGGTTATCCAGAATGCGCCTGCGCAGTGCGGGGGAAGGCAGGCAGATCGGGCTGCATTGTTCGACAACCGTTCGCTCCGGGAGCGTCCATTGGCCTGCCGGTATCCCGTTGGCCGTAAAATGATAAACGCCCGGTTCCAGTATGAAGCAATGGGAAGCCTCGTCGTAAGAAGCAAGGGTTTTGTCATCGAACGAAAGGGTCAGGGTCTCGGATTCTCCCGGCTTCAGGCTTTTTGTCTTGCCGAAAGCAGCCAGCACCCGGACCGGTTTTTCCAGGGTGCCTTCCGGGGCGCTGCAGTAAAGCAGCACGGTTTCTTTTCCGGCAGTATGGCCGGTATTGACGACACGTACCCGGACTGTGCGGGGATCTGTGAGTTCCGGTTCCAGAGAAAAGGAAGTATAACTCAGCCCGAAGCCGAAAGGCCAGAGGACTTTTTCAGGATTCCGGTCAAAATACCGCCATCCCATAAATATACCTTCGGCATAGTCGTTGAATGAGGCGCCGCCGAAATTCGCGGCGCTGGGATAATCTTCATAATGCCGGGCGATGCTGTCAGGCAGCCGTCCGCAGGGACAGACGTTTCCGTAAAGCACATCACAGACAGCATTCCCGCTTTCCATACCGCCAAGCCAGACAATCATAAGCGCGGACAGTTTATCTCCATATCGTTCGGTCCAGCTCATGTCGATGATATTTCCGATGTTTAACAGGACGACCGTATGGGTGAAGGCGGACGTCACCGCATCCAGCATGGAGATTTCAGCATCGGTGAGATAGTAGCTGCCGGGCTCCAGCACGTTTTCGCGGTCTTCCCCGGCCGCGCGGCCGATAATAACTATCGCGGTTTGCGAAGCTGCGGCGGCTTTCTGCACCGTTTCGGGACTCAAAGGCATTTCCGGATGGCTGTAAGGCCAGTGCCCCCACCAGCCGTGATAAGCTTTGTTTTCTTCCTTTTCGGTCCATTGCCGGTAGGTTTCTGCCAGAGAACGGTCATAGCAGGCGCCGCGGTTTTCCAGGGCATCCATCAGGTTGACATAATATGGAGCATGAACGTCTCCCCCGCTTCCATAGCCCACATAAAACCAGTCCAGCTGGCACCGGCCGAAGACGGCGGCAGAGGAATCGGAAGGCAGCGGAAGAACGCCGTCGTTTTTCAGCAGTACACAGCTTTCCGCGGCTGCCTGCCGGATGAGACCCGGCATCTCCGGAAAAACAAAATGCCTGCCGGAGGCGGTGGTTTCCTCCTGCATCAGGCCGTTTCCCATGGCGGAGTCCACCGCTTTTTGCATGATGGCGCCGAATTTTTTCTGTATTTTATTCATGTTTTCTCCAATACCGTCCGCAGGACAGGATCAGTGCGGGGTGATGTCCGGAATATGTCATCATTGTAACGGAGAGGGAAAGATCCTGTCCAGAGGGGGATTCAACAGTCCGGAAAAAACGGCAGGGAATCTGCCGCTGCTTCTGCGGATTTTTCTCCCGGATATATCCGTGCTTTCATTTCTGTGATACAATGAACAGGACATTAATGTCCGGAACCGAAAGCCGCGAAGCGGCCCGTAGCATAAAGGAGGAAAAAAGAATGACAAACATGGAAAAACTGGATGCCTTTCTGGCGGAAGCGGGAGTTTTTTATTTATCGACGGTGGATGGAGATACGCCGAAATGCCGTCCCCTCGGCCTGCATCAGCTGATCGACGGGAAAATCTATTACGGCGTGGGCGATTTCAAGAGCGTTTATAAGCAGCTGCTGGCGAATCCAAAAGCGGAGATCGTAGCCCTGAAAGGCTCTTCCTGGGTCCGCGTGAACGGCAAAGCCGTAATTGACGAAGACGACGGCCCTGCCGCGACGGAAATCATGAAAACCTTCCCGCTGAAAAAGCTCTACGAGGAAAACGGCTGGACGCTGAAAGTTTTCCATCTGGAAGAAGCGGAAGTACAGTTTATTGATCTGATGACGGT
>CADBNG010000498.1 GCA_902795985.1 uncultured Lachnospiraceae bacterium | reverse complement strand
TGATGATGGACCAGCCAAAGAAAATAAAAGTCAGGGGAGCGCGTGTTCATAACCTGAAAAACATTGATGTGGACATCCCGCTTCACGGGATCACGGGAATAGCCGGAGTTTCAGGCTCCGGGAAATCCTCCCTTGCGCTGGGCGTTCTGTACGCGGAAGGATCGAGAAGATATCTGGAATCGCTTTCGACCTATACCAGGCGCCGGATGACGCAGGCTTCAAGGGCGGATGTTGACGAGGTGCTGTATGTCCCCGCGTCCCTTGCGCTGCATCAGAGACCGGGAATCCCGGGCATCCGATCGACCTTCGGTACCGGAACGGAGCTGTTAAACAGCCTGCGCCTGATGTTTTCCCGCCTTTCCTCACACCGCTGCCCGAACGGTCACTATGTGAAACCGGGATTTCAGGTGGCACTTATGCAGGAGATGATCTGTCCGGAATGCGGAGAACATTTTTACGGCCCCGGTTCGGAGGATCTCGCCTTCAACTCTGCCGGCGCATGCAAGCGCTGCGGGGGAACCGGGACGGTCAGAACGGTTGACAAAAGCACACTGATCCCGGACGAGAGCATCTCCATTGACGACGGCGCGGTTGCGCCGTGGAATTCCCTGATGTGGTCCCTGATGACCGATGTGTGCAGGGCAATGGGCGTGCGGACAGACATTCCGTTCAGGGAACTGACCGACGAAGAAAAAGAGATCGTCTACGACGGCCCCATGGTTAAGAAGCATATTTTTTACCGGCCCAAAAAGGCGGATACGGCGACTGCCGGTGAGATGGATTTTACCTATTACAGCGCGACGGCGACCGTGCTGAATGCCCTGAACAAGGTAAAAGATGAAAAAGGCATGAAACGGGTGGAGAAGTTCCTCAAGGAGGAAACCTGTCCGGAATGCCTCGGCACACGGCTTTCGGAAGAAGCCAGAGCACCGAGGCTGATGGGAATTTCCCTTGACCAGGCCTGCCGGATGTCACTGAAGGAATCGATCCGGTGGGTGAAAGAGGTTCCCGGTTCCCTGCCGGAGGAGATGCGTCCGATGGCCCGGAATATCTGCGAATCTTATCTGGAGACTGCGGCAAGGCTGATGGATCTCGGCCTGGGATATCTTACCCTGGACCGGGCATCGTCCACGCTGTCTACCGGGGAACGTCAGAGGATGCAGCTGGCCCGCGCAGTCCGCAACAGAACCACCGGCGTTCTGTACGTCCTTGATGAACCGTCTATCGGACTGCATCCGGCAAATATCATCGGACTGAACGGTGTCATGCATGATCTGGTGAGAGACGGGAATTCTGTCCTGCTGGTCGATCATGACACGCAGATCCTGAAAGAAGCGGACTGGCTGATCGAAATGGGACCGGAAGCAGGAGCAGAGGGCGGTACGGTTATTGCGGAAGGAACCGTAAAACAGCTGGAGGAAAGCGGCGTCTCCGTCATCGGCAGGTATCTTTCCGGAAAGGCGGGTCCCGGCCGGCGGGCTGTGCCCGGAAATGTTTTTGCAAACGGCCGGATTAAAATGGAGACCGGTCAGATCCATACGGTTAAACCGCTTTCGGTCAGCATCCCCAAAACCGGACTGACGGTTATTACCGGCGTATCGGGATCGGGTAAGACCACTCTGGTTCTGGAGAGCCTTGTTCCGGCACTGGACGCGCTCTGCGGCGGCAAAAAAATGCCGGAGCATATCAGGACAATCGAGGCGGAAGGAATCCGGCATGTCAAGCTGATCGACGCAACGCCGATCGGCATCAATGTCCGATCCACCGTGGCTACTTACGCAAACGTTCACGATGAACTCAGAAAGATCTTTGCGAGGACAAAGTCTGCTAAGCAGGCAGGCTGCAAAGCCGGGGATTTCTCCTATAATACAGGGTCGCTTCGCTGCCCGGTCTGTGACGGGACAGGACAGATTTCACTGGATGTTCAGTTCCTTCCGGATGTGGATATTCCGTGCCCCGACTGCCGAGGCTCACGCTATGGGAAAGACGCCAGGAAGATCCGCTGCAAAAACAAAGCCGGTGAGGAACGTTCCCTGCCTGAGCTGATGGACATGGACGTTAACACCGCCCTGGATTTCTGCAGAGAAATGAAAACAGTAAGACCGAGACTGGAAATCCTTCGAGATCTCGGTCTCGGCTATCTGACGCTCGGAGAAGAAACGCCCGGGCTGTCCGGCGGGGAGGCGCAGAGGCTGAAGCTGGCGTCTGAAATGGGCAGGCAGCAGGATGATTCGGTTTTTGTTTT
>CADBNG010000497.1 GCA_902795985.1 uncultured Lachnospiraceae bacterium | reverse complement strand
GCAGAGGTACTCAAGTGGTCCAAGAGGAGGCACTCGAAATGCTTTAGGCCGGTTCCCGGTGCGCGGGTTCGAATCCCGCCCTCTGCGCTTCAAGATCCGATCAAAGGATCTGCATTTGTAAGAAACGAAGCCCCCGGACAAGTTTCCTGTCCGGGGGCTCGTTTCATTTCACGCGGCAGACTTCTTTCGTCTGTATCAGAGGGCTGCCAGGTTGTTTCCTTCTTTATCGAACAGATGCATGACATTTCCGCCGAAGGTAAAGGCGACATCCTGTCCGATGGAAAATCCGTTCTTAAATTCTCCCTCGAAATCCATCGTCTGCGCCACGATGATCACATCCTGGCCCAGCGCCGTTACATGCAGATGGACAGAAGAACCCATCATCTCATTGACATCGACCTTGCCGTGCAGCATCTGCTCTCCGTCTCCGATCAGAGCAATATGCTCCGGACGGACACCGAGCGTGATCTCCTGCGGCGGCACGCCTTTTTCTTTCAGCACTGCCTGTTTTTCTTCGCCGACCGGGAACTCTTTTCCCCCGAGCTTCACAACATAGGAACCGGCTTTTTCTTCCAGCTCCGCGTTAAAGAAGTTCATCTGCGGTACGCCGATAAACCCGGCGACAAAGAGATTGGCCGGATGATTGAAGACTTCCTGCGGAGTGCCTACCTGCTGCACCACACCGTCTTTCATGATCACGATCCTGTCGCCCAGCGTCATGGCTTCTGTCTGGTCGTGGGTGACATAGATGAAGGTCGTCTGGATCCGCTCACGCAGCTTAATGATCTCCGCACGCATCTGGTTCCGGAGCTTGGCATCCAGATTGGACAGCGGTTCATCCATCAGCAGCACCTTCGGTTCGCGTACGATAGCCCGGCCGATCGCCACACGCTGCCGCTGTCCGCCGGACAGCGCTTTCGGCTTCCGGTCCAGATACTGTGTAATGCCGAGGATCTCCGCCGCCTCATCGACCTTTTTATTGATCTCGGCAGGATCCATCTTCTTAAGTTTCAGGGGGAAGGCCATATTTTCCCGCACTGTCATATGCGGATACAGAGCGTAACTCTGGAAGACCATGGCAATATCCCTGTCCTTAGGCGCCACATCATTGACGAGCTTGCCGTCAATGATCAGTTCTCCTCCGCTGATCTCTTCCAGGCCTGCCACCATCCGGAGCGTCGTGGATTTCCCGCAGCCGGACGGACCGACCAGAACGACGAACTCCCGGTCTGCGATATCCAGATTGAAATCCTGGACCGCCAGCACGCCTTCTTCTGTCCTCAGAAGGTTGCTCCCCCGTACCTGCTCTCCTTTTTTCTTTCTTTTGTTATCTGTGTTCGGGTAAACTTTTTTAATGTGTTTTAAATTCACTTCGGACATACTAATCAACTCCTTCCGTAAAGAGACGTCATTTCCGCGATCTGCTCCGCCAGTTCACCGGTGATCTGACCGGGCCGCATCCGCCATCTCCAGTTTCCGCTTGTTGTTCCGGGTTCATTCATCCGCGCTTCTGTTCCCAGCCCCAGATAATCCTGCATCTGTGCGATGAACAGGTCTGCGGCGGTGCTCATGCCTCCGCGCAGCATTCCCCGGATATATCCTTCTTCTTTGTTAAGTCCCAAATACCGCTTTGTTTTTTCCAGATCTTCCGGCAGTACGGTTGTCAGCCATCCGCCCAGCGTTTCGTTGTCATGCGTGCCGGAATAACATACGCAGTTCCTTCCGTAGGCATACGGAAGCGAAGAACTGTCATCCCTGCTGTCAAACGAAAACTCCAGGACCTTCATTCCGGGAAATCCGGAGTCTTTCAGCAGCTGCGCCACCTCCGGCGTCGGATATCCCAGATCTTCCGCTATAAACTGCAGGCCGGGGAACCGGTCCTTTAACACCTGCAGCAGTTCCATTCCGGGACCCTTGACCCACCTGCCGTTCTTCGCCGTTTTCTCTCCGGCGGGAACAGCCCAGTAACTCTCCAGTCCGCGGAAATGATCGATGCGGAGCGCGTCGTACAGCTTCTCTGCACCTTCGATCCGGCGTATCCACCAGCCGAAACCATCCTGCTTCATGTAAGCATAATCATACAGCGGATTCCCCCACAGCTGACCGCCTTCCGCGAAATAATCCGGCGGCACGCCGGCTACCGCTTCCGGCTCGTGTTTTTCATTCAGCTGGAAGTTCTCCGGAGCAGCCCATACGTCTGCAGAATCCAGCGCCATATACAGGGCTATATCTCCCAGGATCCGTACCTGTTTTTCCTGCGCGTAAGCCCTGAGAGCCTTCCACTGCTTAAAGAACAGGTACTGCAGATAGACAAAAAGATGAATGGTATCCTGCAGCTTTTCCCTGTACTCCGCCAGGGCTTCCGGTCTCCGGCAGCGGCAGTCTTCCTCCGGCCATTCCTGCCAGGAACGCATACCGAAGTGCCGCTTCAGCGCCATAAACAGCGCATAGTCCGGCAGCCAGGCGGCATTCTCTTCTTCAAACCGCCGCACCTCGTCACGGTCTCTGTCCCAGCCTCTCCGGAAGGCTTTCTCCAGAAGGGGCAGCCGTTCACGATACAGGATCCCGTAGTCTGTATAACCGGGATCTTCTCCCCAGAAGACGGTCTGTACCTCTTCCGGTTTCAGAAGCCCGTCACAGATCAGCAGGTCCGGATCTATGAAATACGGATTTCCGGCAAATGCCGAAAAGCTTTGATACGGCGAGTCTCCCATGCTTGTAGGCCCGACGGGCAGGATCTGCCACCATCCCTGTTTCGCTTCCGCCAGAAAATCCACGAATTCATACGCGGCTTTCCCCAGCGTACCGATCCCGTAAGAAGATGGAAGCGAGGATATGGACAGTAATATTCCGCTGCTGCGATCCATATCTTATCCTTTCACCGCACCGGCGGCTACGCCCTTGATAATGTACTTCTGGCAGGCCAGATAGAAAATGATGACCGGGATAATGCTCAGAAGGATCAGCGCCATCGTCGCACCCAGATCCACGGTGCCGTAACTGCCTTTCAGATACTGGATATGGATCGGGATCGTCCGGTATTCGTTGATATCCAGCACCAGCACCGGCAGCAGATAGTCGTTCCATACCCACATGATCTCCAGGATGCCCACCGAGATCATCGTCGGCTTAAGCATCGGGAAAACAACGGAGAAGAACGTCCGCAGCGGTCCGCAGCCGTCAATAGACGCCGCTTCTTCAATCTCCAGCGGGATGGACTTGACGAATCCGACAAACATAAAGATCGCCAGTCCGGCCCCGAACCCCAGATATACGATAGGTATGGTCCATGGCGTATTCAGTTTCAGCTTGTCCGCTGTTTTAGACAGTGTGAACATAACCATCTGGAACGGGACGACCATGGAAAATACGCACAGATAATAGACGATCTTGCAGAACATAGAATTGATCCGCGCGATATACCAGGCGGCCATCGATGTAAACAGCAGGATCAGCGCCGTGGAAAGAACCGTAATGAGCACGCTGTACAGCACACACTTCCAGAATGGATAGTTGCCGAAGGTCATACCTTTGATAAAGTTGGAGAAACCGGCTGAGCTCTCCGCGGTGGGAAGCGCAAACGTCTCTGTTTTGACAAAGGTATTCTGTTTAAAGGAATTGATCACGACCGAAAGGACCGGCAGCACATAAATGACGCAGATCACCGTCAGCACTACGGACATGGTTGTTTTTCTGCGCCGTTCCGCCGCCATGGTTGCTTCTTTATTCATTACTGCTGCACCTCCCTCTTTCTGGTATAGGCAAGCTGGATCAGACCGAGTGCCGCTACGAGGATAAAGAATAACACCGCTTTTGCCTGAGCCGTACCCTGGGAGGCCGTATTCTGTCCATAGAAGGTGTTATAAATATTCAATGCCAGCATTTCTGTCTGTTTGACAGTACTGCCGTCCGCTGCGATCGCAATCGGCTGTCCGCCTGTCAGGGCCAGGTTCTGGTCGAACAGCTTGAACCCATTTGTCAGTGACAGGAACGTGCAGATCGTGATAGAAGGCATGACATTGGGGATCGTTACTTTCCAGAGCGTCTGCCAGCGGTTCGCGCCGTCGATCTTGGCCGCTTCCAGCATATCCTCCGGGATCGCCTGCAGACCCGCGATATAAATGATCATCATATACCCGATCTGCTGCCAGCACATCAGGATGATCAGCCCCCAGAAACCGTATTTGGCCTCCAGAAGGATCGACGTGCCGAAACGGGACAGGATCCCGTCAAAGATCATGGACCAGATATATCCCAGAACGATACCGCCGATCAGGTTCGGCATGAAAAAGACCGTCCGGAAAACATTGCTCCCTTTGATACCCTGTGTAAGCAGATACGCCACTGTGAAAGCCAGTACATTGATCAGCACCAGGCTGACGATGGCAAACAGGGCCGTATATCCGAATGCGTGCCGGAAGCTTTGATCCTGAAGAGCCTTCAGGTAATTGCCAAATCCGATAAATTCAGCGTCCGAGATCAGCCGGAATTTACAGAAGGACAGGTAAATACCCTGAATAAACGGCCAGACAAAGCCAATTATGAATGCCACGACGACCGGTCCCATGAACAGCCAGGACCAGCGCCGGACAGGAGCGCGCAAAGAATTTCTGTTTTTCAAAACATTTCCACCTCCTGTAGGAACTGTGATGTGGCAATTTCAGAAAAGGGGCAGGCAACTGTCTTGCCCGCCCCCGAATATGTATTGCTGCGTTTTATTCATTCGCTGCTTTATACTGAGTGGCCCATCCCTGCACAAACGCGGTTTTGACGGTCTCCCAGTTGGCATCGGACTGATCGGCGTTGTACTGGTTCAAAGCAGAAACCAGTGTTGCGCGGTAGTCGTCAACATTCGGCTGGTAGTTGGTTGCCCAGTCCATGACGTAGCAGCCGTCTGCCGTATATTTCGCTGCGTCATTCAGGAAACCATTGGTGGATTCTGCCGCATTGGTATACGGCATGATCCCGAAGGAATCGACCAGCTTGCGGGAAGCATCCGGATCGGTGACACACCATACCATGAAGTCCATAGTGGCCTTCTGATCCGCTTCGGAAGCCTTGGCATTGATCGCCCAGCAATTCTCTGTACCGCAGTTCAGGCCGGCTTTTTCTTCGCCTTCCACCCCGCAGTAGTACGGGATCATCGTAGCGTTCGGAACGCTTTCAGACACAGCCGGATACTCCCAGGAGCCATTGACAAAGAACGCTGCCTTGCCGTCTTTGAATTCCGCTTCCGCATCGTGTCCGCCGGTCGCCAGTTCCTTGGGATCAACGGTGCCGTTGTTGATGCAGAGATCATACAGGTTCTTGAAGTTCTCCATATAAGCGCCTGTCAGTTCCGCCGGGCATTCTGTCCAGCCGCCTGCATCGCGTTCTTCATAGAAGTATTCCAGATTGGCCATATGGCCGGTGAATCTCGAGCTGGAGCTGCTGTCCATATCGGACTCGCTG
>CADBNG010000496.1 GCA_902795985.1 uncultured Lachnospiraceae bacterium | reverse complement strand
TGCTTCCGGAGAGAAGTTTCTTTCATCCTCCGGGACAAATCCTCTTTTTGCATTCATCGGAATACCTCTTTTCTCCCGCAAAAAAACATTTCTGAACCACTTCTTATCATCTCTTTTTGTATAATTAAATGGCAATATCTCAGATCTCAGATACCGGTTTTCCTTCTAAAATCCAATTATCGAGAAATTTCATTTGCTCTTCCGTATGAAACCAATGTTCTCCTTCTTCCATCACGGTTAATTCAGCGCCATGAGTCTCCGCAAACGCGGCTATCGTTTCATAAGATGTCAGGTTATCCCTGCTCCCATACAGGATCCTAATCGGAACAGTCCAACAGACAGGGTGCTCACGGACATAACACAGGTAATCCCAGGACAGATCTTCGCCGAATGAAGTGGCGATCACACCCTTCTCTTCCAGTTCTTTTTCCGTTACATCGGACCAGGACATCATGTTAAGAATCAGCCTCTCCATATCAACAATGGGCGAAATAAAGTATGCCCTGCTAATCATCGCATCGATCCCGGCATTCATACTAAAAAATGCACCGATACTGTTGGCAATCAGGACGATGCTGTCATATTCCGCATTCAGCTTTATGACCGCCTCTCTGATTTCCTTCCCGGTTTCCCACGGTGTAAAGGTCTGATAATCCAATCCTGCGACTTCGCATTCAGGAAACAGCCGCCTATAGTGTTCGCTCTCCCCGGCGCAGCCGCCCTTGCCGTGGATATACAATACCAGTTCTTTCATAACCGATTCCATTTCTTTACATTGGTGTAAACTTGTTCGCAAAAAACCATAGCTGTCCCCTATATCACAGAGGCAATATATTCCACACCGTCGGGAATCCCGATGCCGGGATCTCTGACCTCAACCTCCGGTTCCTTTCCCTGCTCTTCCAATCCCATTATGAAATGGCAGAGGGCAATGCCAACATCAATCTTCTGCAGGTCACCGGTTGCATCGCTGACATATCCACTGTCCTTTTTCTCATAAAAATGAAACTGTCCGTCTGCGGCTATAATCCTCCACGGCTGTTTATTAACGGCAGACGGAGCCCAGCGCACCATCTCGATCAGATCGGCGATTTCCTCTTTCTTTGCTCTCGAAAGCGCTGTATCCAGACTTCCTTCAAAAAACAGTTTTTCCGCGGACATTCGGTTGTCCGCCCCGATGGCCTTGCGCATCATTACTTCCCGGATGGATTTTCTCTTCGCTGGATATCCCAGCGGACTCACGCACGGCATCATTTCCCCGTCTGAAAGCCCTGCGGCTTTTTCAAACAGTTCGCGTTTCATCGTGCCGCCGATCCACGTTGTGCCGATGCCCAGCGACCAGGCGTAAAGCACCAGGCGCTCAAAGGAATATCCGAAGGCAGCATCCGCATAAGGAATCTTTTTCACTTTTCCAGCCACATACAATTTTTCCCCGGTGATCACCGGGCTGAACAGTCCGTATTCCTCTGTATCTAACAAGATAAATTCCACCGGGATCCCGAACGGGTTGCTTATGCCGGAAATAAACTGCTCCAGCTTCTCCCTGTCTTCCCGGCTGACAACTCTACCGTCAAAAGTACGGACGCTCCTTCTCTCTCTGATAATCTCTAATACTGACATCTCAAACATCTCTTTCTTAACTCACCTCATCGGCAGCTTATCCTTGTTTCCGCATATTCTGGTAATAACCATCGGCCATATAGTCATGGCAAAAAACACCATTATCCCGCGGGCTATCATGTTTCCCCAGTGACCGCCGAATACTGCCACGATCGTTGCCGGTGCAAACCATTCCTTCCATCCAAACATAATCGCTGCGCCCACGCAGGTCAGTATCGGCAGATTGATTGAACCAAAAGGAATCTCATATTTCAGATAATGCCTGTCCAGATAGCTTCCAATCAAAAAGCCAAGGAAGGAACCGCAGGCTTTGAAGGTATCATTCATCATCTTCTGAGGATCGACAAGAAGATGTCCGTCCACGTAATCCATGGGATAGGGCTTG
>CADBNG010000495.1 GCA_902795985.1 uncultured Lachnospiraceae bacterium | reverse complement strand
CAGCACGCTGGTGCCGACTCCCACACCGCCCTGGCCTCCGCCTGCCAGGAAGGATATCACCTCGTCCATGCGGTTTCCTGTGTTGTAGATCCGGTTCTCGTAGGCATCGGTATGGGCCGCCGCAAAGAATTCGATGTCGTAAATCTCGGAGTCGGTGACCAGGGCGGCCGTCCTGTGACTGTTGAAATACTCTTCCGATGCGAAGGCATCCAGCCCGCCGAACATGGCGCCGTTATCCATATGATGACCGTAAATCACATTGTAGGAGTCTGAAAAATCACTGCTGCTGCCCGCTGCCAGATAAATTGCCCCGCTCAGGCTGCTCTGATTGTAGATATCATGAGAAGCGTAGTACAGGTCATTTTCTCCCTGGACCACCGGATAATCGATGTTGGTATCGAAAACCGTCAGCCAGGCCCGGTAATCCCGGTTGATGCTCCGCAGCTGGGGCGCGCTTAGCGCTGCGTTGTAATCGTCGATCACTTCCGGTTTGAAAGCCATCAGATCCCATGCCGTTTTTTTGGCGTTCTGCTGGATGGAGAAGGTATCCACCAGCACATATCCGGAATAGAGCACCAGGGTCAGGGCCAGCAGCCCCGAAATCATGGAAACCGCTGTGTTCCCTGCGCCGATCAGTCCTTTCAGCACCTTGTTCACCACCGATTTTTTCGGGGCGCCATGGGGCACCGGATCGCTGATCCCGTCGTGCATCTTTCCTTGCGCGTCCACGGAATAGGATTCCTTTTTGTAGGTTTGTTTCTTATCTGCCATCTTCCCATTCCTTTTCTTCCGGCGTCCCGCGCGATCCGCCAGGCGCCGCGTCTCAGGTTACAGTTTGTTTCTCCGAAGGAGAGTGATCACGGTGCCCAGGATCTCTTCTTCCTTCACCGGCCCGAAGAACCGGCTGTCTGCACCGCCCTGCCGGTGATCCGCCAGCACGAACACCTCTCCTGCCTGCAGTTCCAGAGGGTATTCCACAAAACCCGCATACTCCGGTGTGCTGTAGAAAATCCCGGTCTCGATCATGGCATTTCCGTTGACGATCAGCCTCTCATCCTCGCTGATCTCCACCGTATCACCTGCCACGGCCACAACCCGGCAAACGAGCGTCCCGGCATCTTCCGCCGGCAGCTTCCGTCCCATCAGAGACTTGACTTTCCGGTCGAACCGGTTTACCGCCGAGAAAAGTTTTTCCGTGAAGGTTTTCGGCCGTTCCGGGATCACTGCCTCCGGCAGCTCTTCCTCCGGCTCTTCTTCAAAGAATTCCTCTTCGTCGTCGAAAAACTCCACTGCCGGTACTTCCAGGGCGGATGCGGGCTTCTGGAACACGATGATATCCTGTGCCTTAAAAGTCCGTTCCAGGCGGTAGAACAGCAGCAGATCTCCGGCGTCCACCCGGGGAGCCATATCGCCGTTGGGCATCAGTGTAAGCCCTACGATATGGAAGAACAGCACGTAGACTGCCGCCAGGAGAAACAGGATGCGAAACAGAAGGCTGCCCAGATCCCGGAGAAGGCTGTTCTTTTTGCGGGATTTCTGCTTTTGAGCCTGCGTTTTGTTTTCCGGGGCTGTGCTCTCCTCCGGAACTCCTTTCCCGTCAATTGTATCCAGTCTTTTTTCTTCCAATTTGGTGTCCCTCCTGGGAGTAGTTCCCTGTCCTGGCGATAAGGGGTGTCAAAATGTGTCATGCAGAAAAATGATTCAGATAAGATGATAACAAACCGTCTATTTTTTGCAATTATACACTTTTTTTCCCCTCTATTCAACCAGGAAAGCGCCTGTCCCGCCACTGCTCCGTATCTCGTGGCCGGCTTTCTTCGTTTGGTGCACCGGGACGTAGTTTTCGCCCTCTATCCTATGTTATAAAGACTTTCGGTTACATAAGCGGTTACCTAGGACACGTACAGAATTTTTTTCTTAAGCCTCCGTATCTTTTTCTCCGGAGCAAAAGCCTTCTGTGAAGGAATGCACTGACCCTTCAAAGTTAAACCGGGAATCTGACCGGAGGAGGTCTGCTTTATTAATCAAAGTATTGCTTTGAATACAAATTTGTTCGTGTATGAACAGGCGCTCAGCAAAACTGCATGCTTCCATGCTTGCTTGACAGTTCTTTTCCTTAGATTTACAATAAAATCAATAAAAGAAACGAAGGGGAAGCGCCATGAAAGAACAGGATTACGCTCTGATTTGCCTGGGTATACAATCTTACAATATGAGCCGTCTTGGCAATTATCTTTCTTACGGAAAAGAATATAAATACTTTGTAGGGGAAAGTGTCCAGCTCCCCTGGAACAATAATTATCTGTTTTTTATCTCCAAAGGCAGTTTCCGCATCACTGCCCTGAATCCGGATGGTGAGGAATACGATATCGCTTACTGCTATCAGAACTCTATCCTGCAGGCCAACGAACATGTTATGAAAAGCCGCTGCTTTGAGCCCACCCGCATGATCGCCATGGAAAACTCCATTCTGGTCTGCTTCCTCCGGGATAAATTCTATGAGTTCATCCAAACAGATCATGAGCTGTTTGACAATTTCGTGGACAATTGCTCGAACTATGCATCGCTCCTGAAAGAGCGGCTTCTGATCACTTCGAACACCAGCTCCAGTCAGCGGGTGCTGATCTGGCTGGAAAAACTGTGTATGACACAGATGCCGGATGAAAAGGGCGTTTTTGTACTGCCCTGTGACCTTACCCAGCAGCAGATCTCCAATCTGCTGTTCATCCATATCACCACCTGCAACAAGGTCTTCTCCCGGCTCAGCAAAGAAAAGATCGCCCGGTATTTCCGGGGACGGATCGAGGTTTACGATCTGGAACGCCTGCGGATGTTCCGGAATCTTCGAATGAAGCTTCTCTGATCCCTGAAGCGAGAGCACATCAGAAAAAGGAACGGTTTCCTTCGCAGGATTCCGTTCCTTTTTCTTTTCCCGGCAAAACGCCGGTATTCTGTATT
>CADBNG010000494.1 GCA_902795985.1 uncultured Lachnospiraceae bacterium | reverse complement strand
GCAGAGCTCCTTTTCGATATCCGCCGGCGTCACTTCCTCCGGGGTAAGCCGGGTGCCCCCGTCCACGAATTCCACGTCCTGGTTATGCATCTCCGCGACGACTTCCCGGCATTGGTCATAGAGCTTTTTGAATTCTCCCAGTGCCGTTTCCTGTTTCTTTTCGGAAAGGTCCTTGTCCTTCAGCATCATCAGATACTGCTGCAGGTTCTGGGCCGAACCCAGGAACATTTTCGGAGCTCCGCTCATGGCGCTCCAGGTCTTTTCCGAATACTCCCGGACCGTCATCTTCTCATACTGATCCATCAGCTTCAGGTACTTGGCATACGGAAGGTTTTTATTGAAGCAATACCAGAGGATCGTTTCTTCCGGATCGGCAAAATCAAAATCCTCTTCCTTTAAAACCTTTGTCAGAAAATCACTGACGTCCTCGGCCGGCATATTCAGCCCAAAACCCAGCGTGAAAACCGTGGAGCGCTTTACGCTTCCCTGGGTCAGCCATCTCCGGATAATCGCGTTCTTTTTGGCCGATGTTTCCCGAAAACCGTACGGTGCCCGGTTGTCGGCAAAAGCCTGGCTGATGATTTCCTGATACAGGGAATCCGGAACCTGCGCAAAAGGCGCGTCGATCTCCGTTTTCCGGTAAATATACCGTTTCAGATAATCCGGAAACAGAATGATTTCCATTTCCTTCGAGAGATAATCGAAGATCTCCTCCGCATCCATGGATTCAAATTCCGCGGAATCCATAATGCGGTTCATTTTATAAACCGCGCGGAGGGTGTAATCGTAATCATGAAGCGTCCGGTCCAGATCAAAATCCCTGAAATCACTCATATCCCGTTCTCCCTTTTTATCCTGTTCCGGCAGCCTTCCATCAGACCGAGAAGCGCGCAGCGGCGCCGGCCTATTTCCAGGATGAGGATGGTGGTGTTGTCCGGTGCGCCTTTGCGCAGCACAATATTTTTCATGATCTGCAGCTTTTCCGCCGCAGTCTTTTTTTCCGAAAGGATCCGGCCGATCCGCTGGTCTCCGATCATTTTAGTCAGCCCGTCCGAACACAGAAGATACTGATCCTCTTCTTCATACGGAACGGAAAACACCGCAGGATGGAGCTCTTCCTTCGGCATCCCGAGACACTGGGTCAGTCCTCCCCCGAACAGGCCGCCGTCAGTATGGTCTACAGACAGCTGGGTAAGTTTCCCCCCGGAATACCGGTAACACCGGCTGTCCCCTATATTGAATCCGCACAGACCGTTTTCCGTAAAGGACAGACCCACAGCCGTGGTACCGATCCTGTAAATCCGGTTCTTCCGGGCATATTCCAGGATGTCATGATTCATGGACCCGGTCAGCGACTCCGGCGTATCCTTTTCTTCCCTTCCGAACGCCCTTGCGGCCAGAAACGAAGCATATTCTCCCCGTTTCTCTCCGCCAAGGCCGTCAAATACCGCAAACCGAACTTCCTTTCCCGTTAAAAACGATCCGGAAAGCTTCTGTTCCTCATCGGTATGCAGAATCGGCAGGCAGCGGTCCGCGCACCATATATTATCTTCATTATTCCGGCGAACCAGTCCCTGAATGCAAAGGCCCGCATATTCGACCGAATAAGTCATCTGTTTCTGTCCTTCGTCTGGCGCCGGGAAGTTTCCGGCAGCCACGTATTATCAGCTCTGACTGTATTATAATGGAATGCCGTTTCCTGCTGTAATTACGATGTTCCCGCCGTTCATTGCGGGATTCTCCAGAACGGACAGATACAGGAAAAGATGCGCACAGACGGTTGTCCCGGCTTTTATAAGGCCAGCAGTTCCGTCATGGAATCGATTACCTGCTGCATTTCATAAAGGATCCCCTTCCTGCGGTCGGTCACCGCGCCGGGCTTATAGAGGAAGTAGGGCGTTCCGCGGGTTACAAGGCGGAGACGTCCGGCATGCCGGGAAAGAAGGTCGGGAATGTTTTCCGAGGCGAGCCGGGCCTTTTCGTCAAAGGAAATACGGATCAGGTCCCCGTCGTTTTTGATTTCCGTAACGTAGAGCCGGCGGGCCGAAGCCTTCAGGACGGCAATGGCCAGCAGGTTCGTCACCGCGCGCGGCGGATCCCCGAAACGGTCGGTCAGCTCGTCTTCCATCTCCTCCCGTTCCTCCGGGGAGGAAATCCCCGCAATCCGTTTGTAAATTTCCAGTCTTCCTTTTTCTTCGGAAATGTAGGAAGGCGGGATGAAAGCTTCCGCCGCGAGATCGATCACCGTCTCAAATTCCTTCATTTCCCCGATGCCCTTTGCCTCGGCAACGGCTTCCCGCAGCAGTTTGCAGTACAGATCATAGCCCACGGCTTCCATATGCCCGGACTGCTCCGCGCCGAGAAGGTTGCCGGCGCCCCGGATCTCCAGGTCGCGCATGGCAATTTTCATACCGCTTCCCAGTTCGGAAAACTCTGAAATGGCATGCAGTCTTTTCTGCGCCACTTCCTTCAGGATCTTGTCCTTCCGGTACATAAGGAAGGCGTACGCCGTCCGGTTCGTCCGGCCGATCCGCCCGCGGAGCTGGTACAGCTGGGCCAGTCCCATCCGGTCGGCATCCCGGATGATCATGGTATTCACATTGGAAATGTCCATGCCGGTCTCGATGATCGTCGTGGAAACCAGGACGTCAATCTCGCCGTTGATAAAGCTGTACATGATCGTTTCCAGTTCCCGCTCGTTCATCTGCCCGTGGGCATAGGCGATTTCCGCCTCAGGAACCAGGGCCTTTAAGCGGTTGGTCAGTTCCACGATGCCGGAAATCCGGTTGGAAACGAAGTAGACCTGCCCTTCCCGGGCCAGCTCACGGCTGATGGCCTCCCGGATCAGTTCTTCGTCATATTCGCTGATATAGGTCTGAATGGGCATGCGGTCGAGGGGCGGTTCCCGCAGGATGCTCATGTCCCGGATTCCGATCATGCTCATGTGCAGCGTCCGGGGAATCGGCGTGGCCGTCAGCGTCAGAACGTCGATTCCGGTGCGCAGCTGCTTGATCTTTTCCTTATGGGTAACCCCGAAGCGCTGCTCCTCATCGATGATCAGCAGGCCGAGATCCCTGTATTCAATCTTTTTATTCAGGACTTTATGGGTTCCGATGACGATATCCACCAGTCCCCTTTTCAGATCCTGGATCGTCTTTTTCTGTTCGGTTTCCGTACGGAAACGGCACAGCAGGTCCACGCGGACCGGAAAGTCCTTCATCCGCTGCCGGAAAGTCATGAAATGCTGCTGGGCGAGAATGGTGGTCGGCACCAGCATCACCACCTGCTTGCCGTCCTGAACGGCTTTGAATGCGGCCCGGAGGGCGATCTCCGTCTTTCCGTAGCCCACGTCCCCGCAGATCAGGCGGTCCATGATCTTCGTGCTCTGCATATCCGCCTTGACTTCATCGATCGCCACCAGCTGGTCGTCGGTTTCCTCGTACGGGAACATTTCTTCAAACTCCCGCTGCCAGACGGTGTCTTCCGAGTAGACAAAGCCCGTTCCGCCCGTCCTCGCGGCATAAAGGGCAACCAGTTCGTTGGCAATATCCTTAACCGCTTTTTTAACCCGCTCCTTGGTACGGTCCCATTCCTTTCCGCCGAGTACCTGCAGTTTCAGGTTCCGGTGCCCTTCACCGGTACCGTACTTCTGGAGTGTTTCGAGCTGGGATGCCTGAACATACAGGCAGCTGCCCTTTGCGTATTCGATCTTCAGGTAATCCCGGGAAACGCCTCCCCTGTCGATCTGCTCAATCCCGCGGTAGATGCCGAGGCCGTGCATTTCATGAACCACATAATCGCCCGGCGTCAGTTCTGAAAAGCTGGTGACGCTTTCGCCCTTATACGTTTTTGTCACCCGCTTTTTCTTCCCGGTCTTGCCGAAAATATCGCTTTCGGCAATAACCGCGAATTTCTCCAGCGGATACTCGAAGCCCTTTGCAGCGGTCCCGCACAGGACCATTACTTCGCCTTCTCCCAGATCCCTCTCGTCCGCGTCACTGTAAAACGCCATCACTTCTTCCTGCAGAAGTTCTCCGGCCAGGCGGCGGCCCCGGGTCCGGGAGGGGGAAAGGATGATAACGCGGTAGCCGGCCTTTTTCCATTGCTTCAGGTCGGAAATCAGGGTCAGGAACTGGTTATTATACGCATTGACGGTCCGGACCATGACCGGATAGGAAGCGTTGATCTTCAGGGCAGGGGTTCGGGATTCCAGCAGGGAAAGGGCGACACAGTTTCGTTCGCTGCAGCGCGCAAAGACCTCATTGCCGGAAATCAGGCGTTCCATCTCTCCTTCTCCAAGCGTTCCCTTTTCCTTCCTGTGAAGGCAGGCGTCCGCATATTCCTCAAAAATGACCCTCGCGCTTTCCGCCATTGCCTGGGGTTCGTCCAGGAAAAAGACCGCATCGTCCCCGAAGTAATCCGGGAAAACCTCGGTTAATCGCCGGTAAAACCCTTCTTCTTCCGCGCCGGGCTCCTCTGTTGCCGGAAAGATGCGGACCTCCTGGAGATTCTCGATGGACCGCTGGGTTGACGCGTCATACCGGCGGATGGAATCGATTTCGTCCCCCCAGAGTTCAATCCGGAAAGGATCCTCCGCCGTAGGATCATAGATATCGATAATTCCGCCCCGCACGGCAAACTGGCCGGAGGCTTCCGCCGCGCCGCAGCGTTCGTAGCCCATGGCGGCAAGCTTTTCGGTCAGGCCGGTCAGATCGATCTCATCTCCGGTCTTCAGCCCAATGATTCTTTCCTCAAACACGGCAAACGGCAGCAGCCGGTCCATGCATCCGCGGATGCAGGTCACGACCGACCCTTTTTTCTTCTCCGTGAGTGCCCGGATCACTTCCAGACGGCTGCGTTCCAGCAGATTGCCGGCTGCGTCCATATGATAAAAGATCATGTCCCGGGCGGGATAATACATCACGTCCGGATCATAAAGCTTCATGTCCTCGTACAGTTCCCGGGCCTTGAGTTCGTTCGGACATACGACAAGAGCCCTCTTCCCTTCGGGAAGGAGGCCCGCGATCATGTTCGCTTTCTGCGATTCCAGACATCCGGTAATCTGGACTGCGCCCTGATTCTTTTTCAGCCGGCGCGTTATTTCCGTATAGAATTCCTGCGCCCGGACACCCTGTGTCAGGGAATGTACCATACTGTTCTCCTGAGTCGAATG
>CADBNG010000493.1 GCA_902795985.1 uncultured Lachnospiraceae bacterium | reverse complement strand
GGGCCGACGGCATTTTCGCGGTCGCGGAGCTGATCCGCCGCGGTGTCTCCATTGAAAAGCTCCATGAAATTACCATGATCACGGAGCTCTTCCTGGAATCCATTGCCCGGATCGTCCGGATGGAGGAAACGCTGAAGGAGAATCCCGGCAGCGAGACCGTTCTGACCGACGCGAAACGCATGGGTTTTTCCGACCGGTACATTTCCCGGCTCTGGAACACCGATGAAATCAGCATTTACCGGAAGAGAAAGGAAATGGGCCTGACCCCCTCCTTCCCCATGGTGGATACGCTGCATACCGGCAAATACATCGCCTATTTATATTCTTCCTATTCCGGGAAGAACGATTCCAGGCTTTCCGACCGCAAAAAGATTATCGTCCTTGGCGCGGGCCCGATCCGGATCGGCCAGGGTGTCGAATTTGACTACTCCACCGTTCACGCGGTGCAGACCATCCGCCGTTCGGGATACGAAGCCATTATCATCAACAACAACCCGGAAACGGTCTCCACGGACTACCAGACCGCCGATAAGCTGTATTTCGAGCCTCTCACGCCCGAGGACGTGATGGCCATCTGGGATTATGAGCAGCCCGAAGGCGTGATCGCCTCCCTCGGCGGCCAGACGGCCATCAATCTGGCCCAGCCGCTGATGGACCGGGGTGTAAAAATCATCGGAACCGATACGGAAGCCATCGAAAAGGCCGAGAACCGGGACAGTTTCGAAAAAATCCTTCAGGAGCTGAATATTCCCCAGCCCAAAGGCCGGGCGGTTACAAAAATCGAAGACGGCCTGCAGGCCGCTGAAGAGATCGGCTACCCCGTTCTGGTCCGTCCATCCTTTGTTCTAGGCGGCCGGGCGATGCAGATTGTGGCCAACGAAGAACAGCTGAAGCACTACCTGAAGACCGCCGTGGAAATTGACGTGGACAAACCCGTTCTGGTGGACAAATACATCGCCGGCAAGGAAGTGGAGGTCGACGCCATCTGCGACGGGCATGACGTATTTGTTCCCGGCATCATGGAACTGGTGGAACGCACCGGCATCCACAGCGGCGACTCCATCAGCGTTTATCCGACCTTTTCCATCTCCGACCGCGTCAAGGGGATCATCCTCCAGTACGCGAAAAAGCTGGGCCTCGGCCTCGGCATCGTGGGACTCTATAATATCCAGTTCATTGTCGACCCGAAGGAGGACGTTTATATCATCGAAGTCAACCCCCGTTCCTCCCGGACCGTTCCCTTCCTTTCCAAGGCGACCGGATACTCCCTGGCGGACATCGCTACTGAAGTCATTCTCGGCAAGACCTTAAAGGAACAGGGCATTTTCTCAATCTATCCCGAAGAGAAACAGCGCTATTACGTCAAGGTCCCGGTTTTCTCCTTTAATAAAATCAAAGGTCTGGACGCCTATCTCTCTCCGGAGATGAAATCCACCGGTGAAACCATCGGCTACGACAACAAGCTGAACCGTGCCTTCTACAAGGCTCTGCAGGCCTCCGGCACAAAACTTCAGAACTACGGAACCGTCTTTGCCACCATTTCCGACAAAGACAAAGAGGAAGCGCTTCCGCTGATCCGCCGGTTCTATAACCTGGGCTTCAACATCCAGGCGACCCGGGGCACAGCGGAATTCCTGAAAAAGAACGGAATCCGCACCCATGTCCTGAAAAAAATCGGCGAAGGCAGCGAAGAGATTCCGAACGCGATCCGTCAGGGCCACATCGCGTACGTCATCAACACCCGGGACATCGGCCACAACGCGACGGAAAGCGACGGCCTGGAAATCCGCCGTCTCGCCACCGAAAACAACGTGACGATTTTCACGTCCCTCGACACCGTAAAGGTCCTTCTGGACGTCCTCGAGGAGACCACCCTGACGATCTCCACCATCGACGCGTAAAACAGCACAAAGGGGACAGGCACTTTGATTCGCTTTTTCCGCAAATGGAGAAAAACATCCGGCTGCCGTCCCGCCCTTTTAAAGAAATGAAAAAACAACTGAACGCAGAACTTATTGAAAACCGGATTCTCACTCCGGACGTCCGCCTGATAAGGCTTTCCGCCCCGGAAGAGATTCCCGCCCGTCCCGGACAGTTTGTGAACCTCCGGATTGACGGGCAGTACCTGCGCCGGCCGATCTCCGTCTGTGACGCGCAGGACGGCATCCTGACGCTCGTCTTCAAGATTGTCGGAAAAGGCACCCGGAAAATGGCCGAATCCGCCCCCGGAACCGTCTTTGACCTTCTTGCCGGTCTCGGCAACGGTTATGACCTGGGAAAAGCCGGAAACAATCCCGTCCTTCTGGGCGGCGGCGCCGGCGTACCGCCGATGTATTTTCTGGCAAAAGAACTGATGTCCCGGTGCGATTCCGTCCGGGTCATACTGGGTTTCAATACGGCGGATGAAATCTTTTTTGAAAAAGAATTCGCCGGGCTCGGAGCCGAAGTACGGATTACGACGGTGGACGGCAGTTACGGAATCCGCGGTTTCGCCACGGACGCCCTGCCGGAGGACTATTCCTATTTCTACACCTGCGGTCCGGAACCGATGCTGAAGGCTGTCTACCGGGCAGCGCAGACATCGGGCCAGTTCAGCTTCGAGGAGCGCATGGGCTGCGGCTTCGGCGCCTGCATGGGCTGCACCTGCCGTACGCTCACCGGTTTCAAACGGATCTGCCGGGAGGGACCGGTTCTGGAAAAGGAGGAAATCCTGTGGTAAACTTAAAGACGGAACTTTGCGGAATCCCGATCGACAACCCGGTCATCCCCGCTTCCGGCACGTTCGGATTCGGCTATGAATTCACGGACTGGTATGACATCAACTGCCTCGGGACCTTTTCCTGCAAAGGAACCACGAAAGACGAACGGTACGGCAATCCCACTCCGCGGATCGCCGAATGCCCGGGCGGCATGCTCAATGCCGTCGGACTGCAGAATCCCGGTGTTGACCGGGTCATCCGGGAAGAACTTCCGAAGCTGGCGGAGGTGTATCATAAAAAAATCATCGCCAACGTCAGCGGTTTTTCCATAGACGATTACTGCTATACCTGCGAGAAGATGGACAGGCAGCCCATCGTCGGCTGGATTGAAGTGAATATCAGCTGTCCGAACGTTCACGGCGGCGGCATGAGCTTCGGTACCGATCCCCGTCTTGCCGCGGAAGTGACCCGGGAAGTGAAAGCGGTCACAAAAAAGCCGGTAATCCTCAAGCTTTCGCCGAATGTGACGGATATTACCGCCATCGCGCTTGCCTGTGAAGAAGCCGGCGCGGACGGGATCAGCCTGATCAATACCCTGATGGGAATGCGGATCGACCTCCGGACCCGGAAGCCGGTACTGGCCAATGTGACCGGCGGATATTCCGGCCCCGGAATCTTTCCCGTCGCTCTCAGGATGGTCTGGCAGACAGCCCGGGCGGTCCGGATCCCCGTTATCGGGATGGGCGGCGTTTCCAGCGCGGAAGACGTGCTGGAAATGATGTGCGCGGGTGCCTGCGCCGTCCAGGTCGGCGCCGCCAACCTGGTGGATCCGTTCGCCTGCAAAAAAATCATTGATGAACTGCCGGCTGTCATGGAGAAATACGGCATCTCCGATTTTTCGGAGCTTTCCGTCTCCTGACCGCCCGTTCCCGGACGTGAGAATGATCTCCCTGCCCGTTTCCCGGACTTGGGAAACATTCCCTGTCCCATCATTAAACTGCGCGGCGGCCGGCCGTGCCCGGAGGAATTCAAATGGGAAAAGACGTAATCATTGCCTGTGATTTTGCCGATACGGACGCGGTTTTCTCTTTTCTGGACCGTTTTCAGGAAAAAAAGCCCTTTGTCAAGATCGGCATGGAGCTGTTTTATGCCGCCGGACCGGAAATCGTGCGGCGGATCAAGGAGCGCGGCCATAAGATTTTTCTGGACCTGAAGCTTCACGATATTCCGAATACCGTAAAAAAGAGCATGGCGGTCCTCTCCTCTCTTGATGTGGATATTTGCAATCTGCATGCCGCCGGCACTTCCGCGATGATGACGGCCGCTCTGGAAGGGCTGACCCGCCCGGATGGCACACGGCCCCTTCTGATTGCCGTAACCCAGCTGACCAGCACGGATCAGGCGGCTCTGGAGCGCGACCTGCTGATTCATGAAACCATGGAAAATGTTGTGATGCACTATGCCCGGAACGCCGCTTCCTGCGGACTGGACGGCGTTGTCTGTTCCGCTCTGGAAGCCCGGAAAGTCCATGAAG
>CADBNG010000492.1 GCA_902795985.1 uncultured Lachnospiraceae bacterium | reverse complement strand
GGTGTTCCAGAGCCGGGAAATGTACCGGTCGGAAAAACCCATGCGTTTCGCGTCGGTCAGAACGGCCTCGCTGCCGGGATTCTTCTTCAGCGTTTCTTCCATCCGGACGATCTTTGCAATGGATTCCAGGAAGAGTTCCGTGATCATGGTTACTTCATGGAGCTTTTCAATGGAGACACCGCGGCGGATCAGCTCCGCGACCGCGAAAATGCCGTCGGCCCGGAATTCCGCCAGATAATCCAGCATTTCATCCTCCGTCATGGAGGCAAATTTGGGCATATCCAGATGGCAGACGCCGGTTTCCAGCGACCGGACGGATTTCAGCAGGCATTCCTCCAGAGTGGAGCCGATTCCCATGACTTCGCCGGTGGCCTTCATCTGCGTTCCCAGCGTGTTCGGGGCGCTGGTGAATTTGTCAAAAGGAAATCTCGGGAATTTGCCGACGATATAGTCCAGGGACGGTTCGATCGCGGCGGTCCCGCCGGCAACCGGGATCTCTTCGAGCAGCATGCCTACCGCGATCTTGGCGGTAACCTGCGCGATGGGGTAGCCGCTGGCCTTGGAGGCGAGGGCGGAAGAGCGGGAGACCCTGGGATTGACTTCGATCAGGAAATACTCGCTGGTTTCCGGATGCAGGGCGAACTGGACGTTGCATCCGCCTTCGATCTTCAGTTCGCGGATGATCTTTATGGCGCTGTCGTTCAGCATTTTCAGATCTTTATCATTTAAGGAAAGAATCGGCGCGATAACGATGGAATCGCCGGTATGCACACCGACCGGGTCCACATTTTCCATACCGCAGATGGTGATGGCGTGATCGGCGGAATCGCGCATGACTTCAAATTCGATTTCCTTATAGCCTTTCACGCTCTTTTCCACCAGCACCTGGTGCACCGGGGAGAGTTTGAAGGCATTCAGACCGATATCCGTCAGTTCGGCTTCGTTATTGGCAAAACCGCCTCCGGTGCCGCCCAGCGTAAAGGCGGGACGGAGGACGACGGGATATCCGATTTTCTCCGCGGCCGCTTTTGCTTCTTCCATATTGTACGTGATTTCCGACGGAATGACGGGTTCGCCGATGGACTGGCACATTTCCTTGAAAAGCTCCCGGTCTTCGGCCCGTTCGATGCTGTCCGCGGATGTTCCGAGCAGTTCCACCTGGCATTCCTTCAGGACGCCTTTTTTCTGAAGCTGCATCGCCATGTTCAGTCCGGTCTGTCCCCCGATGCCGGGAACAATGGCATCCGGACGTTCGTAGCGAAGGATTTTCGCGATATATTCCAGTGTCAGCGGCTCCATATAAACCTTATCGGCAATGGTTGTGTCGGTCATGATGGTCGCGGGATTGGAATTGCACAGGATCACCTCGTAGCCTTCTTCTTTCAGCGCCAGACAGGCCTGTGTTCCTGCGTAGTCAAACTCGGCCGCCTGTCCGATGATGATCGGGCCGGAGCCGATAATGAGTACTTTTTTGATATCCGTGCGTTTTGCCATGAATTCCTCCTTACAGTGTATGGTTCCGATTCTGAGTATAAAAAAATTTCCGGCACTGATCAATGCCGGAAATGGAAAACAAAGGGGAGGGGCCGGAAATAAAAGAAGCGGCGGGGTAAATGCATCTGTTTAAGTTTATCCGTCTTTGCCGCATATCCTGACCTCCAGATTAATCTAATGTTTTATATCATAAAGAAAGAGCGGTGTCAACGCAAAACAGGGAGGAAACAGAACCTTTTCCCGGGACGGGCGGAAAAAGGAGAGGATATAAAAGTTTTATAAAGTATCGTCTGTGACTTGCAGGGAGAAATGAAATGTGATAGTATGTTTAAAGTTTAAGAAAGTGTTACACAAATATTGCAATTCAGGAGCCTTATTGTTATGAAATATATTTCCTGTAAGAAAAAACTGCTTGCCCTGGTTCTGACCGGAACGCTCGTCGCCGGTACGATGCTGTCCGCCAGCGCGGATGAAATCACCGATATGCAGGACGAGGCCGCCTACACGGAACAGGTAATTGACGATCTGAACGCTTCCATCGACGCGCTGGAAGCAGAGAAGGGCGTGATCCTGAGCCAGATTGACGATACGAACACCGAACTGGTTCTGACTCTTGCCACAATCTCGACCCTGAACACCCAGATCGAATTAAAATCACAGCAGCTGGCGGAAACCACCCGGGATCTCGGCGTGGCGGAAGAAGAAGAGGCAACCGAGTATGAGGCCATGAAACGCCGCATCCAGTATCTGTACGAAACCGGAGGGGATGCCGGCTGGGCTACGATCCTTCTGGAGGATATGGACATCACGGACCTGCTGAACCGCGCGGAATACACCCAGAAGATTTACGAATACGACCGTCAGTGCCTTGAGCACTACGCGGCTGTGGTGGAAAATGTCCGTTCACTGAAAGAAGCTTATGAAAAAGAACAGAATGAGCTGAGCCTGATGCTGGCCAACCAGCAGGATCAGCAGGCGCATCTGGAAGAACAGCTGGTTGCCCTCCAGGAATCTTCCAATAATTATGACGCACAGCTGGCAGAAGCCGCATCGGCGGCGGCGTCTTATGTGGAACTGCTGAATCAGCAGTACGCGATCATTCAGGAGCTGCAGGCGGAACAGGAACGTCAGCGCCAGGCTGCGGCGGAAGCCGCGGCACGCGCCGCCGCGGAAGAAGCCGCTCGTCAGGCTGCCGCGGCCCAGGCTGAAGCCGATGCTGCAGCTGCCGCCCAGGCAGAAGCGGATGCGGCCGCTGCGGAAGCGCAGCGCCAGGCCGAAGAAGCCCAGAGACTGGCGGAAGAAGCCGCGCAGGCAGCTGCCGAAGAAGATGCGGCTGCCGCGGAAGAAGCCCAGCGTCAGGCGGAGGAAGCCCAGCGCCAGGCCGAAGAAG
>CADBNG010000491.1 GCA_902795985.1 uncultured Lachnospiraceae bacterium | reverse complement strand
GAGCAGGAAACCATCCGGGTCACGGGAAAAGGCCGCAATCCGATTCAGCTTTCCCTCTGCAAAGACGCGCCAAAGATGATCGGCGTGTATCTGGGCTACAGGGAATGCAGCGTTATTCTGACGGACATGCATCTCAAAATTCTGGCAAAAACCAGCTTCAGCCTGAAAGGGGAAAACCAGGACAGGCTGATCGAGATGATCTGCCGTTCCATCGACAGAATCCTGAAAAAAGCCTCGGGAGAACGCATCTGGGGAATCGGCGTCAGCGCCGAGGGCCCGCTGGATGTAAAGCGCGGCCTGATCAGAAATCCGTTGAACCGGTTTGGCGAGGAGACAATCCCTGTTGTGGAGCTTCTTGAAACCAGGTACGGCCGGAAGGTCCTTTTGGAGAACCGCAGCAACTGCGCGGCACTGGCGGAAAAATTTTTCGGAAACGGCCGGGGCCTCAGCGATTTTCTCTATGTCGGCATCAGCGAAGGAATAGGAACCGGTGTGATTTCAGGAGGAACAATAAGAGAGAGCGCTCTTGGGATAACCGCCGAGCTTGGCCACCTCAGCATTGAGACGAAAGGCAAGCCCTGCCGGTGCGGCCGCCGCGGATGCCTTGAGATGTACGCATCGAGCCAGGCGGTCCGGGCCAGATACAAGAGGGCGGCCGGGTGCGACCTGCAGTTCCGCGAGATCTGCAAGGCAGCCGAAAAGTCGGAGCCCGAAGCGATGAGGGTCCTGGACGAGATGACCGAAAAACTTTCCTCCGGACTTGTGAGTGCCGTGAACCTTTACGCCCCGCAGAAAATCCTTCTGGGACTCGACGCCTGTGCCATCCCGCCCCGGTATTTTGCCCTTCTGGAGGAAAAAATCAACACGGGAAAACTCGGAGGTCCGTTCATCCCGGTGCAAAAACCGGCTTTCGGGCGCAACGCCGGCATCAGAGGCTGTACTTCGGGGATCCTGAAATACGTGTTTGACGGGGCGCTTTTATAACAGTTTATAAGTTTTTTATGAATTTTATGATTTCATAATAAAAAAAACAAGAATTGAACACAATTAGGCGGTATGATAGACACATCTTAAGAGGAAGCAAAACTCTTGAGAGACTCTTTCCTTTCCCTAAATATGTAACAGAGGCCACCATTTTTCGACGAGAAAGTCGGAAAAAGGTGGCTTTTGTTATACAGTAGTGTTATAATAGCAAAGCACGCGGCATATTGAGAGAAAAAGTCTGACCCTTTTGCCCGAAACCGCGTGAGTTCATCATCTGTAGCAAAAGATGAAGGAGGTATTTATGTCTTTTGTCGTATTCGCGGATGGAAGCGCCAATCTTCCCCGAAAACTTTCAGAAGGAATTCGCATACTGCCCTGTGAATATACGGTCGACGGAAAACCGGAAACTTACCTGGGCGATATTGACCATTTTGGAGGAAAAGCATTTTATGACGGTCTGAGGCAGGGCAAAGATGTCCGCACAAGCCTCTTAAACACGCAGCTGTTTTTGGATCATTTTACCCCGGTTCTGGAACAGGGCCAGGATATCATCTACGTCGTCATGAGTTCCGGCATCAGCGGCACCTACAACGCAGCGGTCGCGGCAGCCAACGAACTGATGGAGAAGTACGAAGGGAGCTTTGTGCATATCGTCGACTCGCACGGGTGCGGGTTCGGCACGGGGCTTCTTGCGGTCAAGGCGGCCGAGCTGTCGAAACAGGGTGTCGATGTCCGAAAGGCGGCAAAGATGGTGGACGCCGAAGTTCCCCATTCCTGCCAGTATTTTACCGTCGACGACCTGAAGTACCTTAAGAAAACCGGGCGGGTGAGCGGAGTGACCGCCGCCATCGGGTCGATGCTGAACATAAAGCCGATTCTCCTTGGGGACAATACGGGACATATCGTCTCGTGCGCCAAGGTGCGCGGCCGCAAAAAAGCGATTCAGCAGCTCGCCGCCATGTATGAAAAAAAGCGGGATGACGGGGATAAGCCCCTGATCTGCATCTCCCACGGCGACTGCATTGAGGATGCCAGACAGCTGGGAACTCTGGTCCATGGGATCAATCCGGGCGCGCATATTTTGATCTGCCAGCATGAGCCGTTTTCCGGCTCGCATGTCGGCCCGGGGATGCTTGGCCTGTTTTTCCGCGGAAAAGAAAGATAGGAAATTATGCCGCAGCCGAAGTCTGCGGATTGGAGATTTATATGAAGACATCTGTACAGCTGCGGTCAGAACTGGCCGCAATCAACCGTAAAAGTTACCCCGCCTACAAATCGCTGAAGGGAGAATATCAATTCGCGGATTATGTCCTTTCGATCGACCATGTGCAGGGCGATCCCTTTGCGGCGCCTTCCCATGTGAGCGTTCTTCTGAATGCCGAAAAATGCGGTTTTCCGGCGGAGTATCTGAAAGGAAAAAGAAACCAGGAAGTGCTTTCCGACTACCTGCTGAGGCGGTTTTCCGAGGCCGCTGCGAGCTTTTCTTTCAAAGCAAAAGGCTCAGGAAAGAGCGGGTTAATTTCGGTCAGCCGCTGCGGGCAGGAAATCCTCCCGCGTTCCGCCTGCTCTGTGGATGAAAAAAGGATCGTTATGCGGTTCCATGTCGGATTTCCGGCAAACGGTAGGACGATCAATGCGACGGAGCTGGAAAAAATCCTGTTTGAATTTTTGCCGCAGGCCGTCAGAAAATCTCTGTTTTACCGCAGCCTGAAGGCAGATTCTGTAAAAGCATGGCTTGATCTTGCCGAGGACCAGGATTTCATCCGCGAGGAGCTGAGACGCAAAAAACTGGCGGCTTTTGTCGCTGACGGCGCGATTCTGCCGAGAGAAAGCGGCATCAGCGGCCGCCCGATGAAAGGCGCGGTTCCGATTGATTCCCCGGAAAGCCTTCGAATTGAGCTTGAACTTCCCAACCATGGCAAAATCACCGGCATGGGAATCCCGGAAGGCATCACGCTGATCGTCGGCGGCGGTTATCACGGAAAATCAACGCTTTTGTTCGCGCTCCAGGACGGGGTTTACAGGCATGTCCCCGGGGACGGCAGGGAGTATGTCATCACGGATCCGACGGCGGTAAAGCTTCGGTCTGAGGACGGCAGGTTTATCAAGGATGTGGACATTTCCATGTTCATAAACCATCTGCCAAACAAGAAGGATACAAGAAAATTCAGCACGGCGGACGCCAGCGGGAGCACCTCGCAGGCAGCGGGAATCGTCGAGGCGATGGAAGCCGGAAGCCGGCTGTTTCTGCTGGATGAGGATACTTCCGCGACCAATTTTATGGTACGGGATACCTTCATGCAGCAGGTGATTTCGCCGGACAAGGAGCCGATCACGCCGTTCCTTCTGAGAGCCCGCGGGATCTTTGATCAGTGCGGAATCTCGACGGTGCTCGTGGCCGG
>CADBNG010000490.1 GCA_902795985.1 uncultured Lachnospiraceae bacterium | reverse complement strand
CCGCTGTCCACGGACAACCATACGGTTTCCTGCGGCATCTACGTCATCCGCCGCCGTCTGCTGATCTCCATGCTGGAGGAATGCGCGGCGCAGGATAAGAACGACCTGGTTAACGATATTATTATCCGGCGGATCCGGATGAATAAAGTCTATGCGTATATGCTGGATTCCTACTGGAGCGCGATCTCCAGCATCGAGTCCTATTATCAAACCAATATGGCTTTTTTAAGACCGGAGATCCGCAAGTATTTCTTTGAGGAGGAACCCCGGATTTATACGAAGATCGGGGACCGTCCGCCGGCGAAATACAATGAGCGAACCTGTGTGAAGAATTCACTGATATCCGTAGACTGCATTATTAACGGAGATGTTCAGGATTCCCTGCTTTTCAAAAGCGTTTACATAGGTGAAAACAGCAGAATCAAAGACTGTATTATTATGAATGATGTCTTTATCGGGGATAATGTACAGCTTGAGAACTGTATCGTCGAAAGCCGGAGTACGATTCTGTCCGGCACCTGCTATCCGCGGGAGGAGAAAATCCGCGTGGTTGCGGAATCCAACGACCGATACGACCTGTAAAATTGAATTAGGAGGACACGCAGCAATGGAAATCACTGACGTAAGGGTAAGACACGTAAACTCGGACGGAAAGATGAGGGCCTCGGTCTCTATTACAATCGATGATGAATTCGTCGTTCACGACATTAAGGTTATCGACGGAGACCGGGGAATGTTCATCGCCATGCCCAGCCGCAAATCCGGCGACGGCGAATACCGCGATATCGCTCATCCGCTTAACTCCGAGACCCGAAACCGTCTGCAGGAGCTCATTCTCGATGCCTATCGGAAGAGCTGCGAAGAAGAATCACTGAACGAATCGGATTTCTGATCCATGAGGATTGGCAGATGATAAACCGACTGCCGGAACAGTTCCGGGACAGAATGAAGGAACTGCTGGGAGAGGAGTATCCGGACTTCGAATCCGCCTATAACACTTCCGCACGAAAATCATTACGTATCTGTGAACTGAAAACTACATCCGAACAGTTCAAAGAACAGGCTCCTTTTCTGAGGGAGCCTGTTCCTTGGGTTAAAAACGGCTTTTATTATGATCATACGGCTGCCGTTTCCGGGCATCCGTTTTACCGTGCCGGAGTCTTTTATATTACCGAGGCATCGGCTATGACGCCGGTTGAGTGTTTTCCCGTCCGTCCGGGCGAGCGGGTTCTGGACCTTTGCGCCGCTCCCGGAGGAAAATCCTTTGCCCTGGCAGGCAGGCTGGGAGATACCGGCCTGCTCATTTCGAATGAAGTCAGCGCATCCCGCGCAAAGATCCTGCTTTATAATATGGAAAGCCTCGGCATCCGGCATCTGTGCGTTGTCAATGAACAGGCGCACCGGCTGGCGGAGAAGTTTCCTTCTTATTTCGATAAAATCCTGGTGGATGCGCCTTGTTCAGGGGAGGGCATGTTCCGTAAAGACCAGCGGGCTGCCGATGAGTGGTCCCTGCAGAAAGTCCGCCAGCTGGCAGCCCTTCAGAAAGAGCTGCTGGGATTCGCTGTGACGATGCTCCGTCCCGGCGGCATGCTCATGTATTCCACCTGTACGTTTTCTCCGGAAGAAAATGAACAGAACGCGGCATGGCTTCTGGAGAATTATCCGGAGATGACAATCGAAGAGATCCCCGGATATGAAGGCTTTGATTCCGGACGGCCGGAATGGGCCGGGGGAGAGACGAGGGTATCCCGTGCGGTAAGGATCTGGCCCCACAGGATGGAAGCGGAGGGACAGTTTTTTGCCCTGTTTTCCAAAAGCGCCGGCGGAGCGGAAGAAAACGGAACGGCCAGGGTCCGCGTAAAAAAGAAAAAAGCCGGGAAAAGCGGAAATGAACGGCTGACCAGAGAGCAGAAGGAAATGTTCCGCGGTTTTGCCGGCTGCATGACCATTGATTTTCCGGAAGAGACGTTAAAAGTGATACGGGACGGACTGTACTGCGTTCCGGAGGAAATTCCGGATCTTTCCGGGCTCCGGGTGATGCGTTACGGGCTGTATCTGGGGGAATTTAAAAAGGATCGTTTTGAACCGTCCCAGTCCCTCGCCTTCGCCCTTTCCGGAAATTCCTATCGTTATGCTCTTGATCTGAACCCTGGGGATGAAAGGCTCCGTGCGTATCTCGGCGGAGAGGAAATACGGGTTTATTCGGAGAAGCTTACGGTGAAAAAAGGATGGATTCTTGTCTGTTCCGAAGGGTATTCCCTGGGCTTCGGAAAGCTTTCCGGCGGGGTTCTGAAAAACAAGCTGTTGTATTCGAGAAGGCTGTAGCAGACTATATATGGTGTAACATTTAAAGAAAATGTTTAAATAAGGATAAAAATATTTCGTAAATATTACGGAAAAATAAAATAATATTTGCATTTGTGCTTCTTTATGGTATAATTGCTTGTGGAAACTGTCAGCTTGGATTCAAAGGCTGACGTTTCTGTAATAGGGACCTGCTTATCCGCAGGGAGAAGACACCAAAGCACGGGGAGCGGACCGCTTCGGTCCGGCATGTTCCATTTTCTGGGGAGAGATGGAATCGAGGGGTAACACGAGAGGTGTTATTTTATGATAGCCGGATGGAAAGGAAAAAGAATTGCGGCGCTGCTGTCAGTGCTTGTTTTAGTGTGTGCAGTGACAGTCTATGCCGATTCCACAAGTGATGAAATTGAACAGGTTCAGATTGAACAGGAGGACGGACAGAGCCGTCTCGCGACAACGCAGGACCGGATTGCGGAACTGCAGGAAAAGCGGGACAACGGAGAAGAATATCTTACGGCCCTTACCTCCCAGATGTCCGAACTGACCGGAGAACTGGACGCAACAGGCCAGACACTGGCGGAAAAACAGTCGGAACTCAGCACAATCCGTCAGGAACTGGACCAGATGCAGACGGAAGCGGACCGCCAGTACGATGAGATGAAAATACGGATCCAGTATCTGTACGAAAACGGGATCTCTACCGGAACGCTGGTTTCCATTCTTTCCGCGGACAGCTTTACGGAAGCGCTGAACCGGGCCGAGAATTATTCCGCTATTACCCGTTATGACAGGGAGATGCTTGCATCCTATGAGGAAACCCTTGCTTCCATCCGGGAGCGGGAGAATCAGCTCGTGCAGGAAGAAGCGGAACTGACCGGCATTCAGAAGGAACTGACCGAACGCAAGACATTGCTTCAGGAACTCTATCAGGCCGCCTATAACGATATGGAAGGTTATATTATGGAGCTGGACGGCGCCGAGGCGGAACAGGGAGCGATCCTGGAGGAACTCCGTGCCCAGGAGGAACGGATGAATGAGCTTCTGCGCCAGCAGTATGAGGCGGAAGCCGCTCTGCGGGCCCAGCAGGAAGCGGAAGCGGCCGCTGCGGCGGAAGCCGCCGCGCAGCAGTTTGCCGGAGAAACAGACGATGCGGAACCGGCACTGAATAATGAAACAGAGCCGGCGCCTCAGGAACCGGTGGAAGAACCGGCGGCGGAAGAAACGGAATCCGCTGATCCGGAACCGGTACAAGAACCGCAGCCTGAACCAGCGGAACCGGAGGAGACTCCGGAATCCGCAGAACCGGAAGAAGCTTCGGAACCGGAAGAGCAGGAAACAGAAGAAGAGCCGGAAGAGGAACCGTCCGAACCGGAGACGGAAGAAGAAACGCCGGAGGAAACGCCGGAAGAATCTTCATCGGAAGAGAATCTCACCTTCCTTGGAAACTTTACTCTTACGGCATACTGCGCCTGCCCGCAGTGCTGCGGAGCCTACGCAACGGGCTATACTGCCAGCGGGACCCTTGCAACAGCCGGACGTACGGTGGCCATGGGCGACATAGAATTCGGCACACAGCTGATGATCAACGGACATATCTACACAGTGGAAGACCGGGGAACGGCATACGGACATGTGGATATTTTCTTTGACAGCCACGATGACGCGCTGGCGTTTGGTCTGCAATACGCGGATGTTTATCTGGTGAACTGAATTACAAAGGTAAGTACGGCTCCTGAAAAAGGAGTTTGAGAAAAGGACTGTTTCCACATCATAGCGGAAACAGTCCTTTTAGCTGTCTTTCTGAGGAAAAACGTAAATCAGAATGAAACCAGGTCATTCATAGTGTACAGACCGGGCTTCTGATTTACCAGGAAACCGGCGGCGGAAAGGGCGCCTTCGGCAAAAAGGGAACGGCTGTAGGCTTCGTGCTTGATGGATATGGTCTGGCTCGGAGTCCCGATCAGAACTTCGTGTTCGCCGACAATATTGCCCATGCGCACAGAGCAGATGCTGATTTCATTCGGTTTGCGTTTGCAGTTCCCTCCGCTTCGGCCGCAGACGATTTCCGAACCGGGGCGGACGTCGGCAATGGCTTCCGCGAGGGAGAGAGCCGTTCCGCTCGGCGCGTCGATCTTACGGTTATGATGTTTCTCTATAATTTCCACTTCGGCCTCGGGAAGGGCTTTGGCAATCTTTTTCGCGGCTTCGATCAGGATGGCCACTCCCATCGAGTAGTTGGTGGTGAAGAAAAGGGGGATTTCCTTCGAGGCGTCCTCGATCATTTTCTTTTCTTCATCAGTCTGACCGGTGGTCGCGAGAACCAGCGGGATTTTATGACGGACGGCAAAGGATGTCAGAGCCGGAGTACAGGAATGATGGGAAAAATCGATAATCACGTCGACGTTCGTTTCGGCCTGGTCAAAGCTTTCCGCAACCGGGAAAGGACAGCTTCCGTCATTCATGGCATCCACGCCGCAGGTAATGATCCGGTCGGTGTATAAATTACTGGCGGCAGCGGCGACTTCTTTTCCCATGTGTCCGCAGCAGCCGGATAAAAGAATATTCATAACATAACTCCTGTTCATTGGTGGACGGCCCGCAGCAGCTGTGCGTCAGCCGGATTGCTGTTTCGCTGCGGACGGGCAAAAAACAAAGATCAGATCAGCTTCTGTTCCCTCATCAGTTCCAGAAGACGTTCCTCATGCGCTTTTTCCATAACGGTAAGCGGGAGACGGACGTAGTTCTCGCAAAAGCCCATGGCAGCCATGGCGGCCTTAACGGGGATCGGGTTCACTTCGCAGAAAAGGGCGTTGATGAGCGGAAGAAGATCGCACTGCATTTTCGCGCTGCCCGCGACGTCGCCGTCGAAAAACTTTTTGCACAGAAGGGAGGTTTCGGCCGGCATCAGGTTGGACAGAACAGAGATTACCCCGCAGCCTCCCATGGAAAGAAGGGGAACAATTTGATCGTCGTTGCCGGAGTAAATGCTCATTTTATCACCGACCAGCGAGAAAGTTTCGACAATTTTGGAAATGTCGCTGTTGGCTTCTTTAATGCAGGAGATCTTCGGGTTTTTGGAGAGCTCCACATAAGTGGCGGGCTCGATATTGCAGCCGGTTCTTGACGGAACGTTATAGGCAACGATCGGAACGTCGGATACTTCCGCAATGGCGTTGAACATGGCGACAAGGCCCTTCTGGGTCGCTTTATTATAGTACGGGGTCACGACAAGCATGCCGTCATAGTGCAGTTCATTGGCATACCGTGTCAGGGAAATTGCGTAAGCGGTATCGTTGGACCCGGTTCCGGCGATTGCGGGAACCCGTCCGGCAATCCGTTCGATTGCGTACTTCAGCACGTCGCGGTGTTCTTCATCGGAAAGAGTGCTGCCTTCACCGGAGGTGCCGGCGATGACGAGTCCGTCGATTCCTTTTTCAATCTGCCAGTCGATCAGACGGCCAAAGGCTTCGTAGTCGACGCCCTGCTCGGTAAGAGGGGTAATAAGCGCGGTTGCTGCGCCGCGGAAAATGGGTTTTGCTGCCATGAGATCCTCCGTTCGGTCTAGTTTTGTTCTAAAGGGTTCTATAAACAAAAATAATATCCTATCCTTCCCGATATGTCCAGAAAAAATTTACCGTAGTAAAGCGGAAAATCGAAAAAGATGCGCAAAAGGACCGGCGGCACCGGATTGTTCTTTCTGTACAACGCTCTGTATTCGGTGTATAATCGGGAAAGATAATAAACGGAGCTTTCACCGTTTCAGCAGTACGAAAAGCATAACGCAAAGAGAGGTATTCTTATGTACAAAGACGGAAAAATCTGGGCTGCAAACTCCGATAAGGAACTCTATCTGCTCCCGCAGATGGCCAACCGCCACGGAATTATTGCCGGGGCTACCGGTACCGGCAAAACGATTACCATGAAAGTGCTTGCGGAATCCTTCTCCGACATGGGCGTTCCGGTCTTCTTCAGTGACGTAAAGGGAGACCTTTCCGGAATGTGTCAGCCGGGAGCCGATACGGAAGATATGAGAAACCGCATCGAACGTTTCGGCATGACCGGGTTTGAATTCAAATCCTATCCGGTCCGTTTCTGGGATATTTTCGGGGAACAGGGCCATCCGGTCCGGGTGACGGTTTCCGGCCTCGGCCCTATGCTCCTTTCCAAACTGTTCAACCTGACCGAAGTTCAGCAGGGCGTACTGAATATCGTCTTTAAGGCAGCGGATGACCAGGGCCTTCTTCTTCTGGATCTGAAGGATCTGCGGGCCATGCTCCAGTTCGTCGGCGAAAACCGTCAGGAATATACCAATCTTTACGGAAACGTCAGTTCGGCCAGCATCGGCGCCATCCAGAGAGCGCTCCTTGCGTATGAACAGGAGCATGGGGAAGGTATCTTCGGTGAGCCGGAACTGGATATCACGGACTGGATCCGCACGGATCTCTCCGGCCGGGGCTATATCAACATCCTTTCCAGCATCCGTCTGATCCAGAGCCCCACGGTTTATTCCACCTTCCTGCTGTGGATGCTGACGGAGCTTTACGAGAAGCTTCCCGAGGTCGGAGACCTGGACAAACCCCGGATGGTCTTTTTCTTCGATGAGGCTCACTTCCTGTTTACGGATACCCCGAAGGCACTCGTGGCGAAGATCGAGCAGGTCATCAAGCTGATCCGTTCCAAGGGTGTCGGCGTTTATTTTGTGACGCAGAATCCGACGGATATTCCCGATGCGGTACTGGCCCAGCTGTCCAACCGGATTCAGCACGGCCTGCGCGCCTATACTCCCGCGGAGCAGAAGAGCATCCGCGCCGCGGCAAAAGCTTTCCGTACAAATGAGGCATTCAATACCGAAGAAGCCCTTGCGGCTCTCGGAACCGGTGAAGCGCTTATCAGCTTCCTGGATGATAAAGGCATCCCCGGAATTGTTGAAAACGCAAAGGTGCTCCCGCCCCAGAGCATGATGGGCGCAGCCCCGGAAGAGGCCGTACAGCGGATTATCGCTGCCGATGAATTTGAACTGAAATACCGGGAAACGGTGGACCGGGAATCCGCTTTTGAGATTATCGAGAGAGCCCGGCAGGCCATGGAGGAAGAACAGGCAGCCCTGGCGGAAGAAGCACGGCTGGAGAAAGAAGCCGCAGCAGCGGAAAAAGCCGCGGCCAGATCTTCAAAGAAAAAACAGTCCGCCGTCAGCAAAACCGCCCAGAGAGCGGTAACGAGCGCATCGTCCTCCGTTGCCCGATCCATCAGTACAAACATGGTCAATACCATTACCGGAGGAAAGAAAGTCAGTGCCGGAACCATGGCAAAACGGGCCGCGACCAACGCGCTGAGTTCAGTGATGCGCAGCGGGACGAATTCCATTATCCGGGGCCTTTTTGGAAACAAGCGCTGAACCAGTAACGATTGAAGAAAGGGGATTTCGATGTACAGATGTCCCAACTGCGGGGGAGAAATGGTTTTCTCCCCCGAAAAACAGAAACTTGTCTGCGGGTATTGCGACAGCGAATTCACCGTGGAGGAGTTTGATGAAAAGAAAGGTGTCAAAGCCGATGAGCATGAGAATGCTTTCGAGCCGGAAGAGGACGAGAAGTATTATCGGGCTACGGTTTTTACCTGTCCCCAGTGCGGCGGCGAGCTGATCAGCACTTCGGATACGGCAGCGACCTTCTGCAGCTTCTGCGGCGCGTCGGTCCT
>CADBNG010000489.1 GCA_902795985.1 uncultured Lachnospiraceae bacterium | reverse complement strand
AGAAGGGTTTCCGCCATGCTCAGAACCGTCCGGGAATACAGGGCAAACAACGGTTCCCGTTTGTTTTCCCATTCGTATACATAGGCATCCGCCTGATCTTCGCCCGCTTCCGGCAGTGCCTCGGCGTTTAAATTCGGCATGTCAATCGCGCTGACATAGAGCCATTCCTCGTCTCCGGCGCGGAACGCGGCATGGATTCCCGCCATCGGTCCGCATCCGGGATAGCGGTCTGTTACGGGGATCACCCTGTTTTCGTCCAGCAGGGCCGCAGTCCGGGGATCCTTCCGAACCGCCTGAAGATGCTCTTCGCTCCCGATGCTCAGGTAGAGGGTCTCCACCTGAGGCACCTTCCTCCAGAAACGGACGGCCCGCGCGAGAAACGTCTCGCCCTCGTATTCCGTGATGGTTTTATCCTTCCCCATCCGGCGGGATTTTCCTCCGGAAAGGATCAGCGCTCCGGTTTTCTGTACTTTGTTCATACCTCTCCATTCAAAAAGGTGACCGGGTACTGTGCCCCCTGTCACCTTTCTCTTTAAAGCAGATGAATTCCATGCGCTTCGCACTGCTCGCGCATTTCCGCGGGCCACCAGGAGGCCAGGACCTCGCCCACATGGGCGCGCTTCAGAAGAAGCATGCACAGGCGCGACTGGCCGATGCCGCCGCCGATGGTATACGGATATTTCTTCTCCAGTATTGCCTTGTGATAAGGAAGCTGCTCGCGTTCGAGGGCATTCGCCTTGATAAGCTGTTCGTGAAGGCTCTTTTCCGAAACGCGGATTCCCATGGAAGTGATTTCCAGCGCGATTCCCAGAGGCTCATACCAGAACAGAAGGTCCCCGTTCAACTGCCAGTCGTCATAATCGGGTGCCCGTCCGTCATGGGGCTTTCCGTCGCCCAGCTTGTCTCCGATACGCATGATGAAAACGCAGCCCAGCTCCCGGCAGATTTCATTCTCCCGCTCTTTTGGGGTTTTGTCCGGATAACGCTGCCGAAGTTCTTCCGAATCGATAAAATACACTTTATCCGCCAGAGAATACAGGGCTTTCGGATATTTGTACCAGACTTCGTGGGTCATGTGCTTGATCACCTTGAAGATCCGGCGGACAACGCTCCTGAGCATTTCCTCCGTCCGCTGCTCTTCCGTGATCACCAGCTCCCAGTCCCACTGATCCACGTAAATGCTGTGAATATTATCCGGCTCTTCATCCCGGCGGATCGCGTTCATATTGGTGTAGAGGCCTTCGCCCGGCTGGAATCCGTAGCGCGCCAGAGCCGCTCTCTTCCATTTCGCAAGCGACTGCACCACTTCCAGTTCCGTTCCCGGCGCCACCTTCGGATCGAAGCTGACTTTCCGCTCCACGCCGTTCAGGTCATCATTCAGGCCGGTGCTTTTTTCCACAAAAAGCGGCGCGGAGATCCGGGAAAGGTTCATCTGCTTCGCGAATTCCTTCTGAAACGTGTCCCGAATATATTTAATGGCTTCGTGGGTCTCCCGCATGGTGAGGCCCGATTCGTAATGCTCCGGTATAATAAGCGGCATGATCGGTTTCCTTTCTGATCTCTTTATGCTGGCAGGGTCCGTCTGTGATCAGCAAATACAGCAGTTTTCTCCGTCCCGGTCCTTCGGATCAGTCTCTGCGGAACAGGTCCTTGGTGTAAACCTTTTCGGCAACGTCGTCCAGGCAGGAGTCGAAGCGGTTCGCAAGGATCACGTCGCTCTGCTGCTTGAATTTCTCCAGGTCGTTGACGACGATGCTGTTGAAAAACGTGCTGCCGTCTTCCAGGGTCGGCTCGTAAATGATGACCGGAATTCCCTTGGCCTTGATTCTCTTCATGACTCCCTGAATCGCCGATGCGCGGAAGTTGTCGGAATTGCTCTTCATCGTCAGCCGGTACACGCCGACGACGTTCGGATGTCTTTCGATAATGGAATCGGCGATATAATCCTTTCGCGTGGTATTGGATTTTACCACCGCTTCGATCAGGTTCTGGGGAACGTCCTTGTAATTGGCCAGCAGCTGTTTCGTATCCTTCGGCAGGCAGTATCCGCCGTATCCGAAGCTCGGGTTATTGTAATGGCTTCCGATCCGGGGATCCGCGCAGACGCCGTCGATAATGCTCTTGGAGTCCAGTCCCTTGGTCGATGCGTAAGTGTCCAGTTCGTTGAAATAAGCAACACGGACGGCCAGATAGGTGTTCGCGAACAGCTTGATGGCTTCCGCTTCCGTCGGATGGGACAGGAAAACCGGAATCTGCTGTTCTTCCGCGCCGGCGCGCTTCTCTTCGGTCCGGGCGCCCTCCAGCAGAAGATCCGCGAACATTCTCGCCTGCTCCATCTGCTCGTCATACGCGCCGACCACGATCCGGCTCGGATGCAGGTTGTCGTACAGTGCCTTGGATTCCCGGAGGAATTCCGGGCTGAAGATGATATTGGAGATCCCGTACTTTTTCCGCACAGAATCCGTATAGCCTACGGGGATCGTGGACTTGATGACCATCAGGACGTCCGGATTCACCGCCAGGGTCTGCTCGATCGCGTCTTCTACCGCGGAAGTATCGAAAAAGTGATTCTGGTCGTCGTAATTGGTCGGCGTGGCAATGATCACCAGCTCTGCCGAACGGTACGCCGCCTCTTTATCGGTGGTCGTTGTCAGATCCAGCTTGCGTTCTCCTGCCCGCGCCTCCGCGAAGAAGCGTTCAATTTCATCATCCTGAATCGGACTGTAGAAGTCATTCAGCATTTTCTCCTTGCGTTCCGTCGTCGTGATCGCCGTAACCTTGTGGTTCTGGGCCAGCAGCACCGCGAGGGAGAGTCCGACATATCCTACACCTGCGACTGTGATATTCATACCTGATCTCCTTTTATTTGTAAAAACAATGATTTTATATCATAACAGAAAAACACGCTTCGTTCAACCGAAAGCGTAAGCGCGCGCGTCATTTTGCGACGGAAGGACGGTTCCCTGTCGCCATTTTCCTCCCGGAATTCCTCTGCCCGGTTATCTTTCCGTCTTCCGGCGACAGGGAACCGTCCCCTTGCCGTCATTTTTCCGCCTTCCGGCGGCAGGGAACCGTCCCCTTGCCGTCATTCCTCCTGCAGGCGCTGGACCAGGTCCCACATGGCTTCCGCGGAGTTGAAGTTCTCCGGCTCCAGCTCCTCCACGTCAATTTCGATGTCAAATGTGTCATTCAGCGCGATCACCACCTGGATGATATCGAAAGAATCCAGAATGCCGTCGTCAATCAGTTTCTTTTCCGCCGTGAAGTCCACGTCCGGCCGGACTTCCTCCAGTGCCCGAATCAGTTCTTCCATCCCCATTCTCCTTTATTATCGAATAATATATTCCATCGCTTTTCTGCGGTCGAATTCATAACCGAAGCTTCGGTACAGCGCCGCGGCATCCCCGTTGGAGGCGTCCAGCCACTGAAAAAAGCGCTTTACCCCGCCGATCCAGGCTTTATGATACGCGCAGACCAGGCTGGAGGCGTATCCCTTGCCCCGGAACGGCGCTTCCGCGCAGACCAGCCGGATTTCCGCCGTGTTGTTCCTTCGTTCCGAAAACAGCGCCGCGCGGATTTGATCCTCTTCGACGATGACAAACACGCTTCCGGTCTCCACCGCCTTCTGCCACTCCTCCTCATTCGGGAGGTATGCGTAAAGCGGATCAAAGCACCGTTCAAACAGTTTCCGGCATTCCATGGTCCGGTTTTTTGAAAGCCGCAGGACTTCCCGCGACGGCTCCCGAAGGACGCATTTTTCCGCCGGAAGCGACATCCGGATGCTCTCCCGGCCGAGGGTAAACCCCATTTTCTCCAGGATCCGGATCTGCTCCTTCTGGCTTTCGTTCAGTTCTTCCCCGCAGGCCAGTTCCGCAACCACCGGAAGATCCGACTTCAGCGGGGCAGGCGCACCGTCCGGATCCAGGAAGTAATAAAACCGGTAAAAGCCCTCTTCCTTTTCAAACAGCGCCCGTCCGTCCGGCAGCTCCTCTCCGAACAGGCGTCCCCGCCGGATTCTTTCCTTCACGGCTTCCGGAAGGAAAAAGCAGTTCGTCAGGATTCCCGGCTGTTTTTTCGCCTGCGGGACCCAGTCCTTATACTGTTCATAATTCTGAAATTTAATCATGAATATACTTTCCTGTCAATTCCGCCCGGTCAATCTTTCCGTTCAGATTGACCGGCATCCGTTCCACGGGATAATAAAGGTTCGGAATCATATACTTCGGCAGCTGTTTTTTGATCCGGTCCACGATTTCCTTTTTATCCACTTCCCCTTCATAAACGGCCAGGATTTTTTCCGTCCGGGAATCGTACAGGCAGCAGACCCGGCGGACGCCTTCCACAGCCCCGATCGCCGTTTCGATTTCGCCCAGCTCGATCCGGTGACCCATATGCTTGATCTGGAAATCCTTTCTCGCCACATAGAGGATTTCACCCCGTTCATTGATTTTGCCAAGGTCGCCTGTCCGGTAGATCCGTTCCCGGTAATGTTTCTGAAGAGGATTCTCCACAAAGACCTCGTCGGTTTTTTCCGGATTATTGTAATACCCCAGCGCCAGAGAAACGCCGCGCACGCAGATTTCGCCGGTTTCCCCGGGCGCGGCCGGCTGTCCCTGCTCATTCAGGATCAGCACGTCGCTGTTTTCGCAGGCATAGCCGATCGGGATGGATTCCGAATTATCGATCTCCCGTTCCACTTTATAATAAGTGCAGTCCCCGGTTGCCTCCGTCGGTCCGTAAAGATTCGCGTACTGAATCTCCGGCAGGGCTGCCCGCCACATATTGAACTGCTTTGCCGGCATGACTTCGCCCAGGAACATGACTTTCTTCAGATACAGCGGTTTGATTTTTTCAAACGTTTTGAAATTGACGATATTGCAGAGAGCCGAAGGGACCCAGTCAATGCAGTTGATCCGGTGATCATTCAGGTACTGCACCAGTTTTCCCGGGAAGGAAAACAGCATTGTCGGAATAATAATCATTGTCGCCCCGCTGCGGATCGTCGCGTAAATATCCTTCACCGAAGCATCGAAATAGAACGGCGTCTGGTTGCCGAATACTTCCTTTTCCGTAAATTCAAAGGCTTCGCACCACCATTCGGTAAAATTGACGGCCGAGCGCATGCTGGTGACAACCCCTTTGGGCACGCCGGTGGATCCGGAGGTAAAGATCGCGTACAGCGGGTCGGAATCAATGGCGCGCCGCCGGATTCCCTTCAGAAAATCATCGTCCGGAACCGTTTCCGCCATTTCGTCAAATAAAAGGATTTCGCCCCCAAACGCCAGCTCCTCCGCCGCTTTCTTTCCCTTTGCGTCCGCGATCATCACAGAGGCATCCAGCGTATCCAGGATCATCTGCACCCGCATGGGAGGCATTTTAATATCGATCGGCACATAAAAAGCCCCGGAATAAGCCGTCCCGAAAAACGCGGCGATCTGCTGAATGCTTTTTTCCATATAGACCACCACAGGATCCCCGATGGAGGCTTTCCCCCGCAGGCCGGTCCCGATGCTCCGGGCTGTTTCCAGAACCTCCGAAAAGGTGTATGTCCCGCCGGCATCCGCATAAGCCGTTTTGTCCGGGAAACGCTGCGCCGACCGTTCCAGATATTCCAGTACGTTGGTTACATTTTTCAATTCCGTCATCCTTTCTGTATCGGCGGGGCTGCCGGCCGGTCGTTTCCTCCCGGTTTCAGAACCCCTGATAGATAAAGCTCGCCGAATCGTATCCCGGCCCGTACATTCCAAAGATCAGCAGCGCAAAGACGGCCAGGATATAAACGATCCAGCGAAACACGATTCCCTGCCGCTCCAGACATTCCCGGTAATGAACGCCCTTTTCAGCAAACAGGTCGATCACGAACAGGAAAACGATCAGCAGGATCATCAATGTAAAGTTCTTCGGATCCAGTCCCAGCTCCAGCAGGGAGCCGTCAAACAGCACCCAGGGATTCCGTACGGAAAAGGTCGCGCGCAGCATGTCCAGCGCCTGCGGCAGGGACTCCGCCCGGGAAAAATACCGTCCGACGGTCACCAGGAAAACCGTCCGGAGAATCTGGAATGTCCGGAAGCTGAATTTCTCCGGATCTGCGTGAAACAGCCTGCGAAGCCTTGCGTACAAAGGCTCCAGCAGCGTCCCGGTGGAAACAAAAACTGCGGAATAAAGGCCGTAAACCACATATTTCCAGTTCGCTCCGTGCCAGAGACCGATCAGCACAAAGACGATAAAGGATGCCAGACAGGTGGGGAAGACTTTTCCGGCATACGTTCCGAAAACCTTCCGCAGCTTCTTTCCCATCTTCGCGAACGGCGCGGACAGCGCCAGCGGATAGAACAGATAGTCCCTCATCCAGGCGCCCAGCGTAATATGCCATCTCTGCCAGAATTCCGACACGCTCTTTGCCAGAAACGGCCTTTTAAAGTTCTCCGCCAGTTCAATTCCGAATATCTGCGACACGCCGCAGACAATATCCATTCCTCCGGAAAAATCCGCGTAAATCTGTACGCTGTATAAAAAGACGGCCAGAAAAACGGTCACACCGGCATAGCCGTTATCGTAAAAATGCCCGAAGACCTGGTCCACGATCACGGCGATCCGGTCCGCGATGACCATCTTTTTAATAAATCCCCACAGAATCCTCTGCGCCCCGAATTTGACCCTCCGGTACTCAAAGGAATGCTCTTCGAAAAGCTGATGGGCCAGATGTTTATGCCGTCCGATAGGCCCCTGGATAATCTGCGGAAAATACGAAACGAAAAGGGCGTAGCGGAAGAAATTCCGGTCCGCCGTCACCTTGCCCCGGTAAACGTCGATCAGATAGCCGGCGGACTGGAACGTATAAAACGAGATGCCCAGCGGCAGGGCGATCTGCCAGAAGCCCAGCCGGAACCCCGCGTCCGAAGACGCCATCAGGGAATTGATGTTTTCGATCACGAAATTTGAATACTTGACAACGGCCAGAATCGCGAAGACCGCTGTGAGGCCCACGGCAAGGATCTTCCGTTTTCTTTTCGTGTAACGCTTTTTTATTTCCTTTTTCCCGGTCTTTTGGGCCAGGATCTCATCGGCCTGCCGGTCGTTTTCTTTCTGCAGCCACCGTCCGACCAGGTAAGTGATCGCCGTCGCGCACAGGAGGTATCCGGCGATCCGGGGGTCCGGCCACATATAAAAGGCATAGCTCGCGGCAAGAAGGATCCCCCACTGCAGCTTTTTCGGAACGGAAAAATAAACTGCAGCCGTGACCATCAGGAACAGGATAAATGTGATCGAAAAAAGTGACAAAGCGAATCCTCTTGCGGTATAAACGATTCCTTCCGGGACGAACGCGTCCCGCAGGACACAATCCGGCGTTTCCTGCAGGCAGCGCCCTAGAACTTCACAAAAGCAGCCTCCAGGCGGGTCTGCGTATTCCAGATTCCCAGCCCGATCCCGTGATTGTCGACTCCGTGCTTTATTTTATTAACGGTGACCCTGTTCTTTTCCCCGGGGTCGGCGCCTCCGCAGCGAACTGCGTACGAAATCCCCGTTTTCCCCAGCTTCCCGGATTTCTTCAGGAGACCGCCGGCCGCATCGCACTTCTCCAGTACCGTCCGGCCGTCCTGCAGGACTAAAATCGCAGATCCTGCTTTCAGTTTCACGGTCTCTTCCGCCCCCAGTTCCTTAAGGATCTTCCGTGACGCCTCGTCCAGCTTCGTCAGGTCCTTGATCAGGAGGAACAGGCCATGGCCTTTTTCCCCGCCAAAGGCCTCCAGATAATCCGCGAGCCCGCTCTTATTGCCCGGCCGCATCAGGTAAGACACCTTCCTCGCGTCGGCGGCGCGCTGATCATATAAATACAGCTTTTTCAGATCCGGGTCCAGACTTCCGTAATCCTTTGTTTCCTTCAGCGCCGCTTCCAGCTCCGCTCTCAGGTCCAGCCCGATCCTGACCGGGGACTGTCCGAGATCAAAGGAAGCGGTATCCGCCACTTCATGATGCCTTGTGTCATAGACCACGACATTCAGGCCGCGGCCGTTCAGGCACTGCTCCGTTCCGTCAATCAGTACGGAAGCCGCATTGCCCATATACTTTCCCCCGCTTGTAATGGCGTAGGCGGAGCCATCGGACAGTCTGCCTTTACAGGAAAGAGCTTGGTACGGGCCTTCCGCCGGTTCCGCCTCTTCCGCCATTGCGGGACTGGCAGCTTCATCGGATCCCTGCGCGGAAGCGCTGCTCTCCTTCTCCGGATCCCCCGGATCCGGTTTGGTCTTTTCAAAAAGAACCTTCCCGTTTTCGATGACACCCAGATAGGAACTCCGGTATTCCAGCGCCGCGAGTTCTTCAAGACCTGTTTCCGCAAAGACCGCCGCCTGTTTTTCGGTGCGGGTTTTGGAACCTTCTCCCCTCACCGCAAGAAAAACCGTATAATCCGGATTCTTTATGACCTGCGCGAGATATTCCGACGGGTCCTTTTCGGACCGCAGCGCAATCATTTCATCCACAGTTTCCCGGTATTTTTCCAGCTCTCCGTCCAGGAATTCATATCCTTTTCTGCCCCGGACGTCCTCCGCGCCGCATTCCTCCTTCAGATATTTGCCAAGATACGAAGAAATCCGCACCGCGCCGTAATAATTCATATGAGAATCCCTCATATCCGTCAGCGTATCAATGCCGGCTTCACCAAGAAACGGTTCATAATTGAAGTCCAGATATGGCAGGCCGTACTTTTCTGCTGCCTGGCCGGCGGTATTATGGGCATTGACCGTCCAGTCCGGCGAAGTGACCTTCAGCAGCGTCAGGTTCAGGTTCTTTTCCCGGCAGAAGTCCGCGATTTTTCCCAGATACAGGGCGGTCTCCTCCGTCATCTCTTTCGCTTCCGCAGCGTCATAATCCGGGTAATAATCCGGCAGGAACAGCTCGCTGAACGAATCCCTTTCAAAATGCTTGCGGAGCGTATCGAAATGATATCCCCTCATTTCCGTTTTCAGCGGATAGGAATTTTTGCGGAAATCCGCCGCGGCCAGTTCGGTCCACCGGGTATGGTAAGAAAATAAGGGAAACAGATAAGAAAGAGCTTTGGCCGTATCCCCGCCCGCGAAATCGCGGAAGGCCCGGAATTTAACCGGCGAAAGGCGCAGCCCGTCCAGCCCCTTATGATAGAAAGATTCCCCGCTTTCCCCTCTCTGGAGGATCGAGACTTCCAGAACGACATTCCGGAGCGTTTCCGAATGCCGCCGCCAGGCCTCCTCCAGACGGTAATACGATACCAGCATCGGCTGCTGCTCCGTCGCGAAGTTATAAGCAGAAATACCATATTCCCCGTACATCTGCGTCGGGGAGACGGCGTTCACCGCCCCGCTGGAACCGATAATAATCGTTCCGATGGTGTTTTCCGGCTCCTCATAAAAGCCCCGGGCCGAATCGTAATTGCTCCACTCATACCAGACCGGCTGGAAAAAATGCCCGGCCAGGACCAGCAGCGCTGCGAGAATTCCGAAAAAAAGAATAACCCGAAGAATAACCGGCGGATTCTTCCGGTTCTTCCCGGGTATTGCTTCTTTCTTAATACCGGATGCTATTTGGCTGTTATCCCTCTGAACTTCTGTCATCCCCGGATTCTGATGAACGGATCTTATTCAAATTGCTCTCGGACAAAATATAGATCGGGCGGTTCTTGGTTTCCAGATAGATTTTGGCGATATACTGTCCGATGATTCCCAGAAACAGCATCTGGATTCCGCCGATAAAGATAATCACGCAGATCGTCGACGCCCATCCGGCCACCGGATCGCCGAACACCAGCCTCCGCACCACAATGACGATCAGCAGGACAAAGGCAATCACCGTGCTGAACGCGCCGAACCAGGAGGCGACGGACAGCGGTGTCTGGGAAAAATTGATAATGCCGTCAATCCCGTAGCGGAACAGCTTCCAGAAACTCCATTTGGTATTTCCGGCCACCCGCTCCACGTTCTCATACGGAAGCCAGTACGTCCGGAAACCGACCCATCCGAAGATTCCCTTCGAAAAACGGTTGTATTCGCTCATGGAAACAATGGCGTCCACCATTTTTCGTTTCATCAGGCGGAAATCCCTTGCGCCGTCCTTCACGTCCGCGTCGGATATCCGGTTGATGACCTTATAGTACCGGCGCGAAAACCAGCTGCGAAGCGGCGGTTCGCCCTTCCGGGTTTCCCTTCTCGTGGCGACGCTGTCGTATTCACCGCCCTCCAGGATCTCCACCATTTTCGGCAGCAGCGCCGGCGGATCCTGCAGATCCGCGTCCATCACGGCCACATAATCCCCCGTGCAGTTGACAAAGCCGGCATACATCGCTGCTTCCTTGCCGAAATTACGGGAAAAGGAAAGATAAAAAACGTGCGGATCCTTTGAGGCCAGTTCCTTTAAGATCGGCAGCGTCCGGTCCTTTGAGCCGTCATTTACAAAAAGAAGTTCGTACTCCGCCCGCATACCGGAAAGAACCTTCGTTACCTCCGGGTAAAAGAGGGGAAGGGATTCTTCTTCGTTATAGCAGGGGATAATGACGGATATTCTTGGCAAACCGTACTCCTTCCTTTGCATGAATTGTTAAAAGTAATTGTAGCGTGATTCCGGGGATTCGGCAACTTGTTTTCTGAAGGGGCCGAAAGGGACGGAGCAGGGAGCGGAAGGGACTGTCCCCTTCGGGACATGCGGCCGGAAGGGACGGAGCAGGGGGCGAAGGGGACTGTCCCCTTCGGACAGGAACCCGGAGCAAAGCCCCGGGTTCCGTGAAACATGATCCTTCCGGCATCAGCCGAACTTCTTGTTGTAACGATACAGGAAGGTCACGATCTGGCCTCTCGTGCAGCTGTTATTCTTCTTGAACTTACCGCCGATGCCGTTCATGATTCCGTTTTCATTGCCCCACAGGATTGCCTTATAGGAATCGGATGCGGAAGGCCTGATATCCGGGAACGGGCTCTGAGTAGTCTTCGGATTGGGCTTGCCGGCATAACGCCACAGCATGGTGGCCGCTTCGCCGCGGGTCACTCCGTT
>CADBNG010000488.1 GCA_902795985.1 uncultured Lachnospiraceae bacterium | reverse complement strand
GGCGGAAGGCATTATCCCGGCCGGAGGGCTGGACGATCTGGATACCGCGGATACGCAGGAGTTTGATTTCCAGAAGCTTTCCTCGGATCTGTAAAGCGCCATGGAGACGGAGATCCTTTATCTGACAGGAAGCCCGGACGATGAAGAAAAACTGCTGCGGGCCGGAGAGATCGTAAAGAAGGGCGGCCTGGCTGCTTTCCCGACGGAAACCGTATACGGTCTGGGCGGCAACGCTTTTGATCCGGAAGCCTCCCGGAAGATTTACGCGGCGAAGGGCCGGCCTTCCGATAATCCTCTGATCGTCCATATCGCCCGGATGGAAGACCTTCCCCGGGTGGCCAGAACGATCCCGGAGGAAGCAAAGGAGCTGGCGCGGGCTTTCTGGCCCGGTCCGCTGACGATGATCTTTGAAAAACAGGAAGAGGTTCCGAAGGAAACCACCGGCGGGCTGAACACTGTTGCCGTCCGGTTCCCTTCCGATCCGTACGCGCAGCGTTTTATCCGGTATGCGGGCGGCTTTGTGGCCGCGCCGAGCGCCAATCTTTCCGGACGTCCGAGCACGACGAAGGGGTCTCATGTCATCCGGGATATGGACGGCCGGATCGACGTAATCCTGAGCGGGGACGACTGCGAAATCGGTCTGGAATCCACCATTGTGGATCTGACGGTGGTGCCTCCCGCGATTCTGCGTCCCGGTTTTTACGGTGAGGAGGCCATATCATCCGTTCTTCACAGGACGGTTCTTTCCCGGAAAGGGGTTCTTTCCGAAAAGGAAGCCCCAAAGGCTCCGGGCATGAAGTACCGTCACTATGCGCCGAAAGCGGAGCTGCAGATTTTTGAAGGAACGGAAGAGAACATTGTCAACAGCATCAACGAAGCGGTACTGAAATGCGAAGCGGCCGGCCGGCGCGCGGCGGTCCTTTGCGCGGATGAAACCAAAGACCGGTACCGCTGCGGAACGGTCTTTTCCCTTGGCAGCCGGAAGGACGAAAAGACCATCGCAAGGCGGCTGTTTGCCGTACTGCGGCGAACGGACGAATGCAGCATCGATGTGATTTTCTCCGAGCCGTTCGATACGCCCCTTCTGGGGACGGCGATCATGAACCGGCTGGAAAAAGCGGCCGGAGGAAAAATAAACCATACACAGGAGAAGAAAAAATGATAGCACTAGGATGTGACCACGGCGGTTTTGCCCTCATGCAGGAGGTCAAGGCCCATCTGGAAGAAAGAGGACTGGAGTATAAGGATTTCGGCACTTACAGCGAGGCGTCCTGCGATTATCCGGAATTCGCGAAAAAAGTGGCTCATGCCGTGGCCGGCGGGGAATGCGAGAAGGGGATCCTGATCTGCGGAACGGGGATCGGCATCTCCATTACGGCCAATAAGATCAAAGGGATCCGCGCCGCGCTGTGCGGTGACTGCTTCTCGGCAAAAGCGACACGGGAGCACAACGATGCCAATATCCTGGCGATGGGCGCCCGTGTGACAGGTCCGGGCCTTGCCCTGATGATTACGGATATCTTTCTGGACACTCCTTTCTCCGGCGCGGAGCGCCATGCGAAAAGAATTGCTCAGATTGAAGAATGACTTCAGGAACGGAATGTCTGAGATTAAAGAAGAAAAGAGGAAAAAGATGAGCAGAGTCGTAATCATGGATCATCCGCTGATCCAGCACAAGATCGGAATCATTCGTAAAAAGGAAACGAGCAGCAAGGAATTTCGGGAGCTGATCGGCGAGATCGCCATGCTGATGTGCTACGAAGCATCCCGGGATCTTCCGCTGGAGGACGTCGAGATCACGACCCCCATTACCAAAACCGTCGCAAAGCAGATCTGCGGCAAGAAAGCGGCCATCATCCCGATTCTTCGTGCCGGACTGGGCATGGTTGCCGGAATGCAGACCATCATGCCTGCCGCGAAAGTGGGCCATATCGGACTTTACCGGGATCCGAAAACACTGGAGCCGGTGGAATACTACTGCAAGCTGCCGTCGGATATCGCGAAGCGGGACGTCTTCGTAACGGATCCGATGCTCGCTACCGGAGGTTCCGCCTCGGCAGCCATTACCATGCTGAAAAAACGCGGGGCGAAAAGGATTCATTTCCTGTGCATCATCGCCGCGCCGGAGGGCTTAAACAAACTGAAAGCCGATCACCCGGATGTGGACATCCTGATCGGGGCCATGGACGAATGCCTCAATGAACACGGCTACATCGTTCCGGGCCTGGGGGATGCAGGGGATCGGATATTCGGTACAAAGTAGCAAGTGCGAAAACTTATTAAAGCAGTTAGAGGCATGCTGGCATGCCGAGAACTGCTTTGATAAGTTTTCATAGGGCGACAGCCCGCGACTGAGCAGGCAGAGCCTGCGAAGTTGTGCACTTGCGTCCACAGCCACCCCGTCCCTTCATCTTTTTTCACAGAAAGGACCCGTTGCATGAGCGGAAAACGCGAAGACTATATTTCCTGGGATGAGTATTTCATGGCGGTCGCGAAGCTGGCCGGCATGCGCTCCAAAGATCCCAACACCCAGGTCGGCGCCTGCATCGTCAGCGAAGACCATAAGATTCTGTCCATCGGCTACAACGGATTTCCGCTGGGCTGTTCCGACGATGATTATCCCTGGGAACGCGAAAACGAAGATCCGCTGCTGACCAAATACCCTTATGTCGCCCATGGCGAACTGAACGCGATCCTGAATTACCGGGGCGGATCGCTGGAAGGGTCCACGATTTACGTGGGAATGTTTCCCTGCAATGAATGCACGAAGGCGATCATTCAAAGCGGAATAAAAACAATCGTTTATTCCATGAACAAGTATCCCGATTCCGCCGCCGTGCTTGCCTCCAACCGCATGCTGGCTTCCGCCGGAATCGAAGTGCGCAAATTTGAGCCTACCGGGAAGAAAATCGTAATTGAGCTGTAATACGGAGACCGGAGCCATGACCTTTCAGTATGTGATGATGGCAAATTACGCAATGTACCGCAAGCTTCTGATGCGGCGGCTGGCGGATACGGGACTGACGGCCGGACAGCCCAAGATTCTGGACTACCTCCGTGAGCATGACGGGGCAAGCCAGCGGGAGATCGCGACGGCAAACCAGATGGAGCCGGCTTCCGTCACGGCCCTGATCGACGGGATGGAAAGGAAAAACCTGGTGGAGCGCCGCAGAGTCGGCAGCGACCGGCGGAGCTTCCATATTTTTCTGACCGAGAACGGGAAAGACATGTGCCGCCGGGTGACTCAGGAATTCGAATTCATCCGGAAGGAAGCCTTTCCGTCGGACGAATCCGGCCAAGGATACGCATTCCAGACCGAACTGGAAGAAATCTATAAACGTCTGAGCAGCCTTCTTGAGGAGTAGAAGAGAGGCGGCCTGATCACAGGCGGAATGCTTTGACGGCAGAGAGGCGCTTTTGCGCCGTCATTTTACGGGTAAAATGGCGGCGCAAAAGCGTTTCTCTGCCGTCTTTTTTTGCATGCAATAGGATGCAAAATATGTTAGTATACAAATGGTTAGAATCCTAACAATTAATATTTCCGGTCTTTTTTGTCGGCAGAATAAAAGGAGGAATGCTGTCATGCGGGGAAAAAACTTCCAGCCGATCCATAGAAATTACGCTGCGATCATAGCCATGGTCCTTTCGTCTTTATGTGTCGGAGTCGTTTATATATGGAGCGCGTATAAAGCGACCGCGCAAAACTACTATTCCTGGACACCGTCCGCTGCGAATATGGTTGCCTCCATCATGCTGTTCGCGTTTACCGGCGGGTGTTTTGTCGGCGGTGTAATCCAGGACCGTATCGGGCCCAAAAAGACTTCCGCAGTCGGAAGTGTCCTGTTTGGGGCAGGGATGGTGCTGTCTTCCGCGATTCCTTCCGGCGCCCCGATTGCCCTGTTCTATATTACTTACAGTATTATCGGCGGACTCGGCAGCGGTTTTGTTTATACCAGTGCCCTTAACGGAATCCAGAAGTGGTATCCGGACAGAGTGGGATTTGCCACAGGAATCGCGGCGGCTTCCTTCGGGCTTTCCACGGTTGTGTTCTCACCCTTATGCACGATGCTGCTGGATCGTTTTACCATGCCTGTGACTCTTCGGATTTTTGGCATCGCCGCTTTCGCGGTTTCCATGACCGCTGTTCTGTTTATCCGTATTCCGGATGAGTCGTTCCGGAAAGCCTGTCTCGCGCAGGCCGCCGCGCAGCCTGCATCCCGGGTCAGCCTGAACCTGCAGGAAGCCATGAGCAAAAAAGCCTTCTGGGTCTTTTTCCTGTGCCTCTTTTTCTATAACGGAACCTGGAATATGATCACTCCCCTGATCAAAGATCTGGGGATCGAACGCGGCCTTACTGCCGGCGCGGCTGTGCTCTGCCTTTCCATGACCGGCGTTACCAATACCATCGGCCGGGTCCTGATGTCCACTCTTTCCGACAAAATCGGACGTTTTACGGCTATGTACATCCTTTGCGGAATTACCGCGGCATCTTCGCTCGGACTGGCCTTCCTGGGCGGGGGCGGATACGCGGCAGCCGTACTCGCAACCGCTTTTGCCTATGGCGGACCCTCCGCGGTCTTCCCGGCTCTCTGTACGGATCTGTTCGGCCCGAAATACTCCGGAAGGAACTACGGCTTCCTGATGATGGGGCTGGGCCTTTCCTCTGTTCTGTTTAACGCTCTCTCCAATGCGCTGGCCGCTCTGTCCGGCAGCTATCTTCCGACCTTCATTGTGGGTATGGCAACAGCGGTTCTTACCGTTGCCATGATCCGCTTTATCCGCAAAATGGCCGGAATAAAAGCCCGGACAGAAGCGGCTTCCGCCGCGCAGGCGGGATTTGTGAGAGAACAGCCGGCCTTTGAGGGAAAATGACCGGGGTGCTACTTTTCTATAATTTCTGTTGCGAAATCCGCCTATCTGAGATAAGATAAATGGAAAGAAACATCAGGAGGAAGCAACTATGGTTTCAGCAGGAGATTTCAGAAACGGCATTACCCTTGAGATCGAGGGCAACGTTGTTCAGGTTATTGAATTTCAGCACGTAAAACCCGGCAAAGGTTCTCCGTTTGTCCGCACAAAACTGAAGAACGTCATGACCGGCGGCGTCGTGGAAAAAACGTTCCGTCCGACGGAAAAATTCCCGCAGGCCCGTATCGACCGGGTCGATATGCAGTATCTGTACAATGACGGGGCCCTGTTCTATTTCATGGATATGGAAACCTACGAACAGATCGCCCTGAACGAAGACACCATCGGCGATGCCCTGAAGTTCGTGAAAGAGAACGAGATGGTCAAGATCTGTTCCTATAACGGCAACGTGTTCTCTGTGGAACCGCCGCTGTTCGTGGAACTCGCGATCACCGAGACGGAGCCCGGATTCGCGGGCAATACCGCCCAGGGAGCCACCAAGCCCGCCATCGTTGAAACCGGCGCGCAGGTCAATGTTCCTCTGTTCGTTAACATCGGTGACGTGATCAAGATCGATACCCGGGTCGGCGAGTATTTAAGCCGCGTCTGATCCTGTTTTTTCTTGATCTTTATAAGGGCTGTCGCGCAACACGGCAGCCCTTAGCCTGTTTATAATCTTTTACCTGTCCGGATCATGATGAAATTCAGAAAGCATGCCGCTTACTTTTTCGGGATCATTAAGGAAACCTTTCACCTGATGGGTTTCAATTTCCGCTCGCTGATCCTTTTTGTTGCGGTTTATCTTGGAATTTCATGGATCGTGGTTACGGTCTCGACCTACGCCCTTTCCGGTCTGGCCCTTCGCGCAGCCGGTCTGTACTACCTCGGAAACGACAATTTTCTGCGGTATCTGCGTTCTCCGGTGACATGGTTTACCTTTATCGCCAGCCTTTTTGTGGTCGGATATATCCAGATGATCCAGATCGGAGGAATGATCCGCCTGTTTTATTCTTCCAGAATCCGGAAAAAGCTGCCGCTGACCGAAACGTTCCGGTCCGGGCTGGACTCGGCCAACCTGCTCCTGATCCCGAAGAACTGGTCGGTCATTCTTTTCATGATCCTGATGGTGCCGTATCTGGGGATGTTTCCGCTGACCAATATTTCCTTTTCCGTTGCGGTTCCGGGCTTCCTGCGGGAATACCTCATGAACCACCGGATCTGGACTCTCATTTATCTGGGATCGCTGGTCATCGTTTTTGTCTTCACGATCCGGTGGATGCTGGCACTGCATATTTTTGTACTGGAAAAGTCTTCCTTCCGGGAAGCCAAGAGCAAGAGCATCGGTCTGATCATGCACCGTTTCCTGAAAGTTGTCCTTGCCGCCGCGGCTGCCGCGGGTATCTGGATCGTCCTGTTCATTGCGGCGTCGGCAATCATGAACGCGCTGGTAATTCCGGTCGCGAGAGCCGTGTACGGAGTTTCCTACACGGAAAAGATCGGTTTCATGCGGGCCACCGGGAACATGATCGTCAACCTGATCAATACGATCCTGACGCCGGCCTTTGTCCTGGCATTCTTATCGGCGCTTTTCGGCAGGATCGAAGAGGAAGACGGGGAGATTGTCCAGGTAGCCGATAACGGAGACTACCGGATCGATCCGTTCCGGGGAAAAGCCCGGATTATTACCGCGGTCATTATCATCGGCTGCGCCGTGGTCTATTTCACCCAGAACTTTACCGGGCGGAGCATGCATACCCTGGATTATTCCCGCCCCGAAATCGTGGCGCATAAGGGCGATTCCCTTCATGCGCCGGAAAACACCGTTCCCGCGGTCAATCTCGCGATCGAAGAGGGACTGTCCGACTGGGTCGAGATCGACGTCCGTCAGACTGCGGACGGCGTTATTGTCCTTTCTCATGACGACCGCCTGCGGAAGTTTACGGGACGGAATGATTATCTTCATGAAATGACGTACGAGGAGCTTTCCTGGATCGTTGATGCCGGAGGCTGGTTCAGCGCGGAGTATGAGGGCACAAAGATCCCGACCCTGCAAGAGGTTCTGGCTCTCTGCAAAAACAAAGTCCGGCTGATGATTGACCTGAAGCCGACGGAATACGATTCCGACCTGGAAGAAAGCGTCCTGAGGCTGATTCAGGAAGCAGGGATGCGGGACCAGTGCGTGATCGCTTCTTTGCGGGCGTCTTCCCTGCAGAAGGTAAAAACCCTGGATCCGGAAATGACCGTTGTTTACTGCATGGCCGCCGCCAACGGGAACATTTCAAAGATTCCGTATGCGGACTGGTATTCCATCGAAGAGAGCAGTGTTACCGAGGATCTGGTTTCGGAGATTCATCAAAGCGGCAAAAGGGTTTATGCCTGGACCGTGAATACGTCGTCCCACGTGCAGGGGCTGATCGATGCCGGAATCGACGGCATTCTGACCGATGACCCGATCATGATGGACTACACCCTGCTTTCGGCGGACTATACCGGCGGCTTCCTGAAAACGATGCGCGGGCTGATCGAAAGCCCGAATTTCATCTTGCAATTCGGATTCTGATACCGTATAATCCAAACTGTATCCGGCCCGGTTTCAAAACGCGGCCGGACAGAACTCTTTGAACGATTCATCGGATGCTTCGCCATCCATCGTCAGCCGCTTCAGGCAAAGATCAGCGATTGGATTTTCGTTCTTTTGCAGCATGCTTTTTTGTGTACGTCGGGTGCTGCGTTTTCTCTTTCTTAGCGATTGGATTTTCGTTCTTTTGCAACATGCTTTTTTGTGTACGTAGGGTGCTGCGGCTTCTCTTTCTCTCATCCGGATTTTTGCTTCCGGCCCTTTGGACACTTCCCTGCGGGAACACCGGAGCCATCTTTGCCCGCAGGATCATTTCATATCTATTTTCATTTCAAGGAGGTATCTCGTATGACAACTGATATCAACATCCCTTTCCCCTTCGTCGAAGACGACCGGACCGCCTGTGACCGTTCGGAAATTTTCTGCTGCGCCGTAAACGGAACCCATGCGGAGGAGCTGAAAAAGGAGCGTCCGCTGAGCATGCACTGCGGTGTCGCCATCGTGTATTATCTGGAGAAAAAAACCGGTCAATGCAGCATTCTTACCCCGGTTACGTATTCCGTGATGGAAGAACTGGGTCTGGAGGAAGAAGAGCTGGGCGTCCTGGCCTGGACAAACACACTCCTGCAAAAGCGCGCGTTGTTTGCGCCTCTTTCCGAAGTGCTGGAAGAAGGGAAGTACGAATCCCTTTATGTCCTGTCCAACAGTGAGATGCATCTCGGGGCGGTCGCCGTTTTTTATCCCGGATTGCTGACGGAAATCGCCCGGGAACTGGATTCGGATCTGTTTATCCTTCCGTCGAGTATTCATGAGTGCCTTCTTCTTCCGGACAGAGGGGATGTTTCTGCGGACTATCTTCGAAAAATCGTCCGGAATGTGAATGACACGGAAGTGGACGAGGAGGAAATCCTGTCCTACAGCATCTACCGCTACAGCCGGAAGGATGACACTCTTATGATTGACAATTCCTGAAATCGTGTGCTATTATATCTCCCTGTAATCGGGAACGATTGCATGCGTCAGTAGCTCAGGGGATAGAGCAACGGTTTCCGGTGCCGTGTGTCGGGGGTTCGATTCCCTCCTGACGTGGGAGCTTTGGGAAGTGGCTTAGAAGGCCGCTTCCCTTTGTTTTTGCCTCTGTTTTGCCTGTATTTTGTGATGGGAGAGATTCCCGTCCCGGAAAGACGGTTACATAGTGCTGAATTGATGAATTGCGCCTGCCCGCGAAACGCATTTGGGTGACATAGATTTACCCTTTTTTACTGTTCGGGCGGTTACAACAAGGCTTTTATAGAGATTGCATCCGCCTAAAACATCTTATTGGTTGACATAATTCTATTCTTTTCACCGAATCCTACGGTTACAACAGGGATTATTATGTGATTGCGTCCGTCCGAAGCATCTTCTTTCTTGAAAATAATGCTATTCTCTACACCGAATCGGGCGGTTGCAACAGGATATTCAAGAGATTGCGTCCGTCCAAAGCATCTTCTTC
>CADBNG010000487.1 GCA_902795985.1 uncultured Lachnospiraceae bacterium | reverse complement strand
CAGCCGATTGTCAACACCGGTTCACTTTATTAACGGAGAATCCATGGCAGAAAAAAAGCAGATTCCTCTGCGCCTTAACGAAAAACTGTATAACGCCATCGCCGCCTGGGCGGAAGATGACTTCCGGTCGGTCAACGGCCAGATCGAATATCTTCTGACCGAGTGTGTGAAACAGCGCAAAAAAGACGGAAAGTATGTATCAGAACACCTGGATGAACCGCCGGAACTGGATCTTCATTAAAGCAGGATCCGGAGAAGATACGCTGCGCTCACCGGTATAATATCCTGACAAAAACAGAAGAACGGAAATAAGCATCCGGGAACCGGAGATCTGCAATGAATGAACGGATAAAAATCAACAGAGCAATGAATCTGGCAGAAAAGTCATTCCGCGCATTGCCTCCAAAATGGCAGCAAAGGCTGCGGGAGGATCTGAGCCGGTACGATTATTATGATCCGGAAAACGAAATCGAATCGCTGAAAAAGACCCTGAGGAACAGCATTGCTTTTCGTTCGGTAATGAAGTTTCGCGTTACAAAAAGCGGCGACCCGACAGCGTGGGAGTATTTCAGTAGATTTCGTATGATCCTTCCGGAATCCGGGGCAATTGAACTGGAAGGGGATATTGAAGGCGGTCTGAAAATCATTCATAACAGCTGCGTTATTAATGTGGAAAAAGCAGGGAAAAACCTGAAAATCGGCCCGTTTGTTGTTGTTGGCAAACATCGGGGGAGGAGTCCGGTAATCGGCAGCAATGTTTCCATCAGCGCGAATTCAACGGTTATCGGAGACATTCATCTGGGAGACGGCTGCCTGATCGGTGCGTCGTCCTTTGTGAATCACGATGTGGAAGCGTATGACATTGTGGGAGGAAACCCGGCCGTTTCCATCAAAAAATCAGGGGAGAATGAATTCAGGCCGGCAGAGGAAAAACCGGAAATCTGAAGGGAAAAGAATGCAGAATATCAATACAACGCTTTGCTATATCGAAAAAGACGGCAGCTGGCTCATGCTGCACCGGGTAAAAAAAGAAAACGATCTCAATAAAGACAAGTGGATCGGCGTGGGCGGAAAGTTCGAAACCGGGGAAAGCCCGGAGGAATGCCTTCTTCGGGAAGTAAAGGAAGAAACCGGGCTGACGCTGAATTCCTGGCGGTACCGGGGAATTGTCACGTTTATTTCGGAAGAGTACGGGACGGAGTACATGCATCTCTTTACGTCGGAGGAGTTCTCCGGGGAGATTAAGGAATGCGATGAGGGAGAGCTGGTCTGGGTTCCGAAAGAAAAGGCACAGGATCTGCCCATCTGGGAAGGGGATAAAATCTTTTTCAGGCTGTTAGCCGAAGACCGGGGCTTTTTCTCCCTGAAGCTGCATTATCAGGGAGACTGCCTGGTGGAGCATTCTGTACATTTGTATTAATTCGGCAGAGAACCGTCCCGTGTCGTCAAAAACGCCGCCTGTGTCCCGGGTACGAAGGACTGCAGGCGGCTGTTTTAAAGAAGATGGGTCTGTTGTATCAGAAGGAGAAGGCCGGAATGGCTTCTCTTTCGGAAACCCGCTCCGGGACCGGTTTGGCGCCATGGACGGGCGGGAGTTCGGTTCCGTAGATCATCCGGACCAGGGAGAGGTCGGAGATCTTTTTGTTCAGCGGGCGGACAAATCCGATGGTGTATACGAAAGCGATGCTGCGGGCCGCGGCGTCGCTGGCGGCCACATGGTTCAGGTCCACAAAACCGCAGCGCTCGGATTCGGCGATGTTGGAGATGTGGCGGTTCATTTCGTTAATGACCGGGATGTCATCTTCATTTTCCAGGGAGAGCAGGCAGATTTCGCATTCCGGAAGAACTGCGGATACATGCTCCAGGAAACGGAGATAAGCCATATCGAAACGCTCGCTGTTTACGGCAAAGGACGCGAGGTCCGCTTCGCCGAGATGGATCAGCAGGCGGTCCGGGGTTTCGGAAGCGGCGAAGTGGTCAAAATGCTCTGTTGCTTCTTCGATCTTCAGATCCGCGACGCTGCAGTTCACAAGATCGATGACAGCGTCCATTTCATCGGTCAGTTCCGCGGTGGCCAGACGGCAGTCCCGGCTGCCTCCGAAGATCATGACCGTGGTTCCTTCCCTGCGGTCATCCATATAAAAGAGGCCTTTTTCACGATTCCTGAAGACCGGATCATTGCATTTTGACTTCATCATTGTCGGTTCCCCCATTATCAGTATGTGTACGAACAGTTTTACGTCAGTTTGTTATGAGTTTTTATTAAGCAACAGAGTGGGCGGCGACCGCTTTTTCCGCGGCGCGGTCCAGACTGAGATTGCGGAAGTAGAGACCCAGATTCACGAGCACGATGCAGAGATTCAGGATATATACAGCCAGTACATAAGTGATCTGCCCGTTGACCATCTTTGCGGTGATGCCGGAAATATAGCCGGCGATGATCAGAAGGATGAAGGGAAGGCTCATGCCTTTTGCGGTCCGGGAACGGTACGCTTTCAGTACGTTCAGCGGCCATGAAATTCCAAAGCAGATCAGCATTCCTGTTTCAAAAATTGCACCCATGATTTTTTCTCCTTTAAAACGTTGCGGTTGTTTGCTTTCGATGGTTCCATCATAATCCTTTCCGCCGGATTGGCAATTTTTCGAAAGAAACAAAAAAATCTTTTTTTCAGGGCGTTTATTTTACTTTCAAAAGGGGTTTAAAAAAGGGGTATTTGGGTTATATTATGATTACATACCTTTAAAAAAAGATTCGAAAAGCATTCAGGGTGGCTTTATGAAGAGAAACCGCAATTCCTTAAAAAGCATCCGCCGGGATTTCATGCTGACGCAGACGGTGCTGATCATTGTTCTGACCCTTGTCCTCGGGGCGGCAGGAGCGGTGATCTGCCTTCGCGCGGAAGCGGGGTCCCGGGACAGGAATCTGCAGAATGTGGCGGAAACCGTTGCCGCGGCCATGGAACTGTCGGATGAACCGCTGGAGGAGCCGGCGGAAGGGCGGACCCGCCGGCTGGATGCGCTGTACAATACCCTGGATAATATCGACGTGATTTCCGTCATCAACAGCAGCGGCGTCCGTATTTATCATTCCAATCATGACCTGATCGGAACGGTCTATGACGGGAACCTGCCGGATTTTTCCTTATATAATGGAAAAAGCTATGCGGAAGACGGCCGGGGTCCCTCCGGAACCCAGCGCCGCGCCTATGCGCCTGTTCGGAATCCTTCCGGAGAAGAGGCCGGCTTTGTAATCTCCCTGGCGCTGATGACCAATATTCAGGGGCAGATCCGGCATATCATCGTCATTTTCCTGATTGTGGCGCTGGCAGCCCTCCTTGTGGAGCTGCTGATTTCCTTTAAACTGTCGGACGGAATCAAAAAACGGCTGAACGGATATGAACCCGATGCCTTTACGGCCCTTTACAAAATCCGGGATGATATTCTGGAATCCATCGACGAGGGTATTGTGGCGGTGGACCGGGACGCGAAGGTTCAGTTTATAAACCAGTCTGCTGAAAAAATGCTTTCGGACAGCGGCGGCGGGGAAGACGGCGGGAATCAGGCGGAAGAGCTCAGCCGGACGTTTCTGCTGGAGACCCTGCAGAGCGGGGAGAAGGAATCGGGCGTTCCGGTCCGTACGGCGGGCGGAACGGACGTTCTGGCGGACCGCCAGCCGATCCGGGACGGGGAAACGGTGATCGGGGCGATCGGAATCCTGCATGACCGGACGGAGTATACCCGGCTGATGGAGGATCTTTCCGGTACCCGGTATCTGGTGGATTCCATGCGCGCCAACAATCATGACTTTACCAATAAGCTGCATGTGATCCTGGGCCTTCTGGAAATGGAAATGTACGAAGAGGCTATGGCGTATATCGAGAATATTACCATGGTCCAGAAGGAAACGATCAGCCGCATCATGAACGCGATCCATGATCCGACGGTCGCGGCCCTTCTTATCGGAAAACAGGCCCGGGCGGCGGAACTGAACGTCTTCATGCGGATCACCGAAGAGAGTTCCTATTCCAAATACGATATTATGATACCGGGTGAAACGCTGGTGACCATCATCGGCAATCTGATCGACAATGCGTTCGATGCCATGAACAGCGCCGGTCTCCAGCAGAAAAAAGAGCTGATTTTCGGGATGTATTCTCTTCCCGGAAAACTGCTGATCACGGTGGAAGACAACGGACCCGGAATCGCTCCCTCCGATCTGCCCCGGATCTATGACCTGGGCTTTTCCACCAAGGGAGAAGGCCGGGGAACGGGACTTCATCATATTAAGGGAATCATTGAAAACCTGGGCGGGGAAATCGAGGTTTCCTCGGAAGTGGGAAAGGGAACCGTGTTTGCCGTTCGTTTTGACCGAACCGGCGGAAAAGGAGACGGAAATCATGGCGAAGTATAAGGTCCTGATCGTGGAAGACGATCCGATGGTCGCGATGATCAATGAAAAATACGTGCAGCGAAACGGACAGTTCGAGGTGGTGAAAAAATGCCCGAACGGCCAGTCCGCGCTGGATTACCTGGCGGAGAATGAAGCGGATCTGGTGATCATGGATGTCTATATGCCGGTGATGAGCGGTATTGAAACCCTGCGCGCGATGCGGGAGGACGGGCTGTCGGTTGCCGTTATCATGGTGACAGCCGCCAACGACGGACATACGCTGGAACAGGTGTTTTCACTGGGTGTCGTGGATTACCTGGTCAAACCGTTCGCGTTCGACCGGTTCCAGACTGCGCTGGAAAAATTCATAGTTCAGACCGACGCGTTCAAACAGGATTCCTTCAGCCAGAAACGGATCGACAGCCTGCTGGGCGGCGGCGCGCCGCAGGCTGCCGCGGAAGTGCTTCATCCGAAGGGCATTCAGGAAAAGACGCTGGAAACCCTTCAGGAGTATATGCAGCAGAACCGGGGCCGCTGGCTGGCTGCCGACGAGATTACGGAAACCGTGGGCCTTTCCGCCGTGACGGTGCGCCGGTATATGAATTACATGGCGGAAGCCGGCATGGTGGAAAAAGAAATCAATTACGGCACGGGCGGCCGCCCGTCCACGCTTTACCGGAAGGAATAACCCGCGCAAAGGGGAAAGGCACCCTGTACTGAAAAATGACACAAAGGGGACGGATTTAAAAGGGACAGGTGCCCTGCGCCGGATAATGACGCAAAGCCCTGTCCCTTTTGTGCTGAAAAATGACACAAAGTGCCGTTTCTTTTTGTATTATTTATTGAAGCATTTTGATCAGCTCCGGCAGGGTGGTTTCGAAGTCCACACCGTACCAGGGGTTCTCCGGATTCTTCAGCGTCGTTTCAATGGTTTTCGCGGTATAGTCCGCCGCGATCCGGAAGGACTCTTCAAGGGAAAGACCCCGGACGATCCCGCCGACGGAGACGCTGGAGAACAGATCGCCGGTTCCGTGATAGGAAGCGTCGATCCGGTCGTTCTGGTAGAGGAAGGTTCTGCCGGTTTTCGTGTCCAGACCGTAAATGCCGGTTTTTCCTTCGGAAAGGGAAACACCGGTCAGCACAACGGTGCCGGCGCCGAGCTTTGCCAGGCGCTCCAGCAGCGTGAGAATGTAGGCTTCGTCGTAGGTTTCCTTATATTCCGTACCGGTCATAAAGCAGGCTTCGGTGATGTTGGGAACAATGATGTCCGCCGAAGCGCAAAGCCCGGCGTTCAGTCGGGCGTATTCCATGTCAAATGCCGGATACATTTTGCCGTTGTCGGCCATGACAGGGTCGATAAAGATCAGCGTATTGTCCGTCCGGAATTTTTCGAAAATCCGGCGGGTTATATCGATTTCCTCCGCCGAGCCCAGATATCCGGTGTAGATCGCGTCGAAGGTGATTCCCTGGCTTTTCCAGTGGTCTGTAATAGGCTCCAGCTGATCGGTCAGATCTTTTACGGTGAAGTCCGAAAACATGGTATGGGTGGAGAGAACGGCCGTCGGAAGGATGACGGTTTCCACCCCCATGGCGGAAATCACGGGCAGGGCAACGGTAAGAGAGCATTTTCCAAAGCAGGAAATATCCTGGATCGTAAGTATTTTTTTCATGGGTTTGATTCTCCTGTGTTCCGGAATACTGTGACCGGTGCTGCCGGCGATGAACGTTCCGCAAAGCGGATTCGGCGGTAAGGGCGCGGCAGGAACCGGTTTATTTCTATTCATTATAATCCTATCTGACTTTAATGATATACTCAGAAACGAATGATTTTATAAGGTCAGATCCGAAATTCCTTTTCACAGAATGGCATTTCTGTGAAAAAGCGAACCGGTTTTCACTTCATCCTGACCGTTTCTTCCGGATTCTTTGCCGGTGTACGGAATCCCTCCCTATGCATTGACAAATTCCTTTTAATGTAGGTATAGTAAATATGTTAGGCTCTGTTACGGCGATAAGCCGCCTCATACAAATGCTTCATTTTACGGAGGTCAAAAGAAAGCAATGAAAAAATGGATTTATCTGTTCACAGAGGGTAATGCAAACATGCGTGAACTGCTGGGCGGAAAGGGCGCGAACCTTGCCGAAATGACCAACATCGGTCTTCCGGTTCCCCAGGGCTTTACGATCACTACCGAGGCCTGCACACAGTACTACGAGGATGGACGTCAGATTAATGACGAGATCATGGGCCAGGTCATGGAGTATGTCGAGAAGATCGAAGAGCTCAACGGCAAGAAATTCGGAGATCCCGAAAATCCTCTCCTGGTATCGGTTCGTTCCGGCGCGAGAGCGTCCATGCCCGGTATGATGGATACCATTTTGAATCTGGGACTGAACGATGACGTTGTTGCCGCGATGATCAAGGGAAATCCCGATCCGAAGTTTGAGCGTTTCGTTTACGATTCCTACCGCCGCTTCATCCAGATGTTCTCGGATGTCGTTATGGAAGTCGGCAAAAAGTATTTCGAGCAGCTCATCGACAAGATGAAAGAAGAAAAGGGCGTGCAGTTTGACGTGGAGCTGACCGCCGCGGACCTGAAAGAACTGGCTGCGCAGTTCAAGGAAGAGTACAAAAACCAGCTGGGTGAAGAATTCCCGTCCGATCCGATCGTTCAGCTTAAGGAAGCGATCAAGGCCGTGTTCCGCAGCTGGGACAACCCCCGTGCGAATGTTTACAGAAGAGATAACGATATTCCCTATTCCTGGGGAACAGCCGTTACCGTCATGCCGATGGTCTTCGGCAACCTGAACGACAATTCCGGTACCGGCGTAGCCTTCACCCGTGATCCCGCTACCGGCGAAAAGCACCTGATGGGCGAGTTCCTGACCAACGCCCAGGGTGAAGACGTCGTTGCCGGTATCCGCACGCCGATGCCGATTGCCCAGATGGAGCAGAAGTTCCCCGAGGCATTCCGTCAGTTCACACAGGTCTGCAGGATCCTTGAGAATCACTACCATGATATGCAGGATATGGAGTT
>CADBNG010000486.1 GCA_902795985.1 uncultured Lachnospiraceae bacterium | reverse complement strand
TGCGCCGAAGATTCGGGTGATCCGGGACGGGAAAGAGGAGGAGATCCCTTCGGCCGAGCTGGTCCTGGATGATCTGGTGATCTGGGAGGCCGGCAGCCAGATCAGCGCCGATGCCAGGGTGGCTGAAGGAGAGGTTCTGGTAAATGAAGCTCTTCTGACCGGAGAGGCGGATGAGATCCTGAAGCGGCCGGGCGACACACTGATGTCCGGCAGTTTTGTAGTATCCGGAAAATGCCTTGCCACTCTGACAGGGGTCGGTGAGGATGCATATGTATCAAAACTGACGCTGGAAGCCAAACAGTATAAAAAGGAAGAACGGTCCGAGATGATCCGTTCTCTGGACCGTCTGGTGCGGATCGTGGGAATCCTGATCCTGCCCATTGCTGCCGTACTGTTCTGGCAGCAGTTTCATGTAAATAAGGAAACTCTGCGCATGAGCGTTTCCGGTACGGTCGCTGCGATCCTGGGGATGATCCCTGAGGGCCTGTACCTGCTGGCCAGCGTAGCGATGGCCGTATCCGCATTCCGGCTGGCACTGAATAAAGTCCTGGTCCAGAACATGAAATCCATTGAGACTCTGGCCAGAGCAGACGTATTATGCGTAGATAAAACCGGAACGATCACGGAAAATGAGATGAGCGTGCGCAGATGTGTCCCGCTGCAGCCTTCCGGTGCCGCCCTGACCGAAGAGGAAAAAGCGCAGGCGGCGCAGGAGGATCTTCTCCTTGAAGAGATGATGAATGACGGGATCGATCCGGAAGAGGATGCCGGACTGCCGGCTCTGTCTGCCGGCACAGGGGATGCGGAAGAGAAGATCAGCCTGTGGCTGGGAGATTTTGCGGCTGCCATGCCCTCGGACAATGATACCGCCCGGGCGATGAAGGCTTTCTTTGTAAAAGGAAGCGGTGTGAAAGCAAAGCAGGTCTATGGTTTTTCATCGGTACATAAATACAGTGCCGTGGTATTTGAAGACCGTATTCTGGTGCTGGGCGCTCCGGAGTATGTGCTCAGGGAGGAGTATGAGAATTACAGGGAACGTATCGAGGCTTATGCATCTCTCGGATACCGCGGGATCGTGTTCGGCGAGGCAAAGAGCGATCCCGGAGGAGAAGCCTTAACGGAAAGCGTCAGACCGCTGGCGCTGGTCCTCCTTCGGAATCCCGTGCGTGAAAGCGCGATGGATACCTTCCGGTATTTCCGGCAGCAGCAGGTCCAGATCCGGGTGATCTCCGGCGATAATCCGCGGACAGCCTCACAGGCAGCCAGAGAAGCCGGAATCGACGGAGCCGGGAGCTTTATTGATGTAACCGGTCTTTCTGATGAAGAACTGAAAGAAGCGGCAGATACCTATACCGTGTTCGGAAGAGTCAGTCCCGAACAGAAGAGAATGCTCATCCGGTATATGAAAGAAGCAGGTCATACTGTGGCAATGACCGGAGACGGCGTAAATGATGTGCTGGCATTAAGAGAAGCGGACTGCAGCATTGCCATGGCGTCGGGAAGCGATGCCGCCGCGCACGCGGCCCAGATGGTCCTGATCGATTCGGATTTCTCCCGAATGCCTTCGGTCGTGGCGGAAGGAAGAAGAGTGGTCAATAACATCGAGCGGACGGCGAGCCTGTTCCTGGTAAAGAACATTTTTTCGCTTCTTCTGTCTGTACTCTCCATTGTATTCTTCCTGAGATACCCGCTCGCTCCGTCGCAGATCTCGCTGATCAGTGCGTTTACCATCGGGATCCCCGCCTTTGTCATGTCCCTTGAGAATAACACGGACCCGATCCGGGGACATTTTCTGAAAAATGTGTTTTACCGGGCTCTCCCGGCTGGGCTGACCGATTTTATCATTATCAGCGCGCTGGTACTGTTCTGCCAGGAATTCAGGGTCAGTGCCGTGGACACTTCCACGTCCTGCACGATACTTCTGGCAATCGTCGGTATTATGATCCTTTACCGGATCGCGTCGCCCATGACGATCCTGCACGCTCTTTTATGGATCGCGATGATCGGGGGGATACTTTTCTCCATGTACTTTTTCCCGCACATTTTCTCTCTGCGGGTACCGTCCCGCCGTTCGGCCATGCTTCTGATCCTGTTTGCCGGCCTTACGGAACCTCTGCTCAGGTATCTGAGCCTTCTGCTGGTAAAGCTGTCACAGCTTCGGGAAAAGCTTCGGGAACAGTGGAAGAGCAGGATGGAGAGGCCGACCTGGTAGGAAATAATATGAACGGGGATTCTGGTCAATGGGAACCGGATGTGATATACTATAGCAAACCGATTTAAAAGGAGAAGCATATGGGTAAATGGAAACGGGTACTTTTAAAACTGAGCGGTGAAGCTCTTGCCGGAGAGAAAGGAACAGGTTTTGATGAAGCGACTGTTCTGGGGGTCGCCGCGCAGGTCAGAAAAATGACAGACGAGGGAATCCAGACAGCAGTGGTCATCGGCGGCGGCAATTTCTGGCGCGGCCGTTCCAGCAGCAATATGGACCGTACAAAAGCGGACCAGATCGGCATGCTGGCCACTGTCATGAACTGCATTTATGTATCTGAAATGTTCCGCTCTGCGGGACTGAAGACCCGTATCATGACACCTTTCGCATGCGGAACATTTTCCGAACTGTTTTCAAAAGATGCCGCGGTTCAGGCTTTGAACAACAATGAAGTGGTATTCTTTGCGGGAGGGACCGGGCACCCTTATTTTTCCACGGATACGGCAACGGTGCTCAGAGCCGTTGAGATCGAAGCGGATACGATCCTGCTGGCTAAAGCCGTCGACGGAGTATATGACTGTGACCCGCAGGACCACCCCGAAGCCCGGAAGTTCGACTCGATCACCATCAGCGAGGTCATAGAGCAGCAGCTGAAGGTAGTGGACATGACCGCTTCCATTCTCTGCCGGGAAAACCATATGTCCATGCTGGTATTTGCCCTGGGACAGGAAAACAGTATAGTAAACGCAGTAAGCGGGGACTTTTCCGGTACCCGCGTGCTGGCGGATTGATAAAGAGGAGGATATTTCTATGGACGAACGGATCAAGGTATTTTCAGAGAAAATGGATAAGACCCACAACAACATGCTGGAGGAGTTCAGCACCATCCGGGCCGGAAGAGCCAATCCGAAGATCATCAGCAAGATCACGGTAGATTATTACGGTACGCCCACGCCGATCCCGCAGGTCGGAAACGTAACGGTACCCGAACCCCGCATCCTGCAGATCCAGCCGTGGGAATCCTCCATGCTGAAGGCAATCGAAAGAGCCATCAACATGTCGGATCTTGGCATCAATCCAACCAACGACGGCAAGGTGATCCGCCTGGTATTCCCCGAACTGAATGAGGAGCGCAGAAAAGATCTGGTCAAGGATGTAAAGAAAAAAGGAGAAGCCGCAAAGGTCGCAGTCCGGAATATCCGCCGCGACGCCAACGACTACCTTAAGAAGCTCGGAAAGACTGAAGTCTCCGAGGACGTCATCAAAGATCTGGAAGATGTGGTCCAGAAAGAAACAGATAAGCACATTAAGGACATCGATAAGGCAGTGGAAGAAAAGTCAAAGGAGATCATGACGGTCTGATCTGCTTCGCTGCCGGAAAGGCTGCCGGATTGAGCCAAGCGGCTTAGCGGGCAGCTTTTCTTTTCATACAGGAAAGGATTCTTCTATGGTAATTCCGCAGCATGTGGCCATTATTCTGGACGGGAACGGCCGGTGGGCGAAGAGTAAGGGAATGCCCCGCACCTACGGCCATACAAGAGGCGCCAAAAATCTGGAAGTGATCTGCAGGGATGCCTGGGATATTGGCATCCGGTATCTGACCGTGTATCTGTTCTCCACCGAAAACTGGAAACGGTCGAAGGATGAAGTGGATGCCCTCATGCAGCTGTTCCGCAGATACACAAAAAACAGTATTAAGCTTGCAAGAGACAATAACATGAGGGTCCGTGTGATCGGCGATCCTTCTGCATTTGACCCGGTGCTTCGGAAAAATCTGGACGAACTGGTCGAAAGCTCGAAGAACAATACCGGCCTGCAGTTCCAGCTCGCCCTGAATTACGGGAGCAGAGACGAGATCACAAGGGCTGTCAGAAAAATCGCCGCAGATGTGCGGGAGGGACAGATCCTCCCGGAGCAGATCACGGAGCAGACGATCGCGGATCACCTGGATACTGCCGGTATTCCCGACCCGGACCTTCTGATCCGCACCAGCGGCGAACTGCGTCTGTCCAATTATCTGATGTGGCAGCTTGCATATACTGAGTTCTATTTTACAGAGATCCCCTGGCCTGCGTTTACAAAAAAGGATCTGCTGGAAGCGATTGAAAAGTTTAACAGCAGGGATCGCAGATACGGGGGAGTGAAGGAGGAGAGATCATGTTCCGGACAAGACTGATCAGCGGCATCGTGCTGGTCGCCGCGGCGCTGCTGACGATTATTGTTGGGGGACCGCTGCTGTGGTTTACCCTGCTCGTTGTTTCCCTGATCGGCATGTTTGAACTGTACCGGGCCTGCGGCGTGCACGATACGATTACTTCACCGCTTTCGATCACCGGTTATATCTGTGCCATAACCTATTATATCTTTCTGATCCTGGGCCAGGAAAAATACCTGCTGGTATCAGTAACGCTCGCGCTCATCCTGAGTATGGGAGTATTTGTATTTACATGGCCCAGATACCGCGCGGAGCAGACCATGACGGTATCATTCGGGGTCGTTTATGTAGCGGTGATGCTTTCGTTCATCTACCGTACCAGGATCATTCCTTCCGGAGCCTATACGGTCTGGCTGATCTTTCTGTGCTCCTGGGGATGCGATACCTGTGCGTATTGCGTGGGAATGCTGATCGGAAAACATAAAATGTCTCCGAAGCTGAGCCCGAAGAAATCCATAGAAGGAGCAGTCGGAGGCGTGATCGGGGCCGCCGGCCTGGGAGCCCTGTATGCCTGGGTATGCGGCAGATGGCTGGGCGCTCCCGGAATGCCTGTCGCCGAGTACGCCATTATCTGTACCGTCGGTGCCCTGATCTCCATGGTGGGAGACCTTGGTGCTTCCGCGATTAAAAGAAATCATGACATCAAAGATTACGGACATCTGATTCCGGGACACGGCGGGATCCTGGACCGTTTTGACAGTGTGA
>CADBNG010000485.1 GCA_902795985.1 uncultured Lachnospiraceae bacterium | reverse complement strand
CCGTGTGGCTCGACAGTGAATTAGTAAAAGAATCCAATAATGTCAATACCGGATTGAATTTTGAAGAGTTGGATGAATACAAGCTTGGTGAAAACGGGGTTGTTATGGGTTACGGAATTGACATTGAACAGGATGGGAATCAACCGGTTTCCTCTTCCGAAAAACGTTTTTCTTTCTTTAACGCGCTGACTGGCTCTCTTACGAAAATGGAAAATGCACATCCGGAAGCAGAGGGATTTCTCACCGCTTTGGGGACGAACTCGCCAGTATTTGCGGCAGCCTATACAAATGGGTGCGTCAGCATTTATAACCTGGATACACTGACGATTCGTGAACTGCCGAAAAAATACAGATCGAACGAAATAAAAGGCATTTGTTTCAGCGAGGGAGACAAATACATTATCCTTCTGACTTCTGAAAAAAGATTTGAGATCTACGATACGCAGACACTGGAAAAACTCTTTTCCGAAGTACCGAATTTGGATATTCGGAGTATTTCCAACATCAACCTGCAGGCGCGTTTTAGCGCGGACGGTTCCAGGCTTTTCATTCTTGCCGGTCAGCACACTTTCGATGCACTGTTTGTTGATACCTCTACCTGGACTATCCAGGCCACCATTCCCTGCGATGTCCTGGCTGTCGATATTGAAAACGAAACTCTTTACACTCGTCCCCAGTTGTTTGAGGGCCATTTTATCCTGAATATTTTTCCGATTTACTCTTTGGGGGATCTGAAGGAGATGGCAGCGAAAGCACTGGAAGAAACATAATTGTACTGCAGGTTGGTTTCTTTTTCTTTTTCTTTGTCAGGACTCATGTTATTATTAGCAAAAATAATTTATCATAAACGGGTTTTCGGACGTATGTTATACTTTTACAGGGCTTTTCAATAGTTGCCTCATTATTCTTAACAGATAAAGAAAAAGGAGTTTTAATGAAGAATTAGCCTGACCGGGATGCATAGGTTACCATTGAAAAGGATCATATTTTGTATGATGAGATTTATAAATGCCTGGATGGTATTGCAGTAAATACAGAATCGGTAACCGGATTGGAAATTGCAGCATTTATTTTTTCATTTTCAGAATGGATAGCCATAATGCATGCGCTAAGACATACTTGTGCAGCCAGGGCAATTGAAAGGGGAGCATCCCCTGAAACTCTTCAAAAACCCTTATAAAAATAAAGTTTTTTGAAAGGAAACAGACAAAAATGAAATTAGGTATCGTCGGCCTCCCGAACGTAGGCAAGAGCACACTGTTCAATTCACTCGCCAAAGGAGGCGCGGAATCGGCAAACTATCCGTTTTGCACGATCGAGCCGAACGTGGGCATCGTACCGGTGCCGGATGAGCGGATCGATCTTCTGGGAGAGCTTTATTCGACGAAACGAAAAGTCCCCGCGACTATCGAATTCGTCGATATTGCCGGACTTGTGAAAGGCGCGTCAAAGGGAGAAGGCCTCGGGAACCAGTTCCTGGCGAATATCCGTGAAGTGGACGCAATTATCCATGTGGTACGGTGCTTTGACGATGATAATGTCGTGCATGTGGACGGCAGTGTGGATCCGGCCCGGGATATCGAGACAATCGATCTGGAACTGATCTTCGCGGATCTGGAGGTGCTGGAAAGAAGGCTTTCCAAAACGGCGCGCGCGGCAAAAGCCGATAAGGGCGCGGTGAAGGAACTGGCATTTCAGGAGCGGCTGAAGGAGCATCTGGAGTCCGGCAAAAAGGCGGCTTCTTTTGAAACGGAAAACGAAGATGAACAGGCCTGGCTTACGGAATACAACCTGCTTACGGCCAAACCGGTGATCTATGCCGCCAATGTAGCGGAAGACGATCTCGCGGACAATGGGGACTCCAACGATTATGTAGCCAGCGTACGCAGCGTGGCGGCGCAGACCGACAGCCAGGTGTTCGTGATCAGCGCCGCGATCGAAGCGGAACTGGCCGAACTGGACGATGAGGAAAAGCAGGAATACCTCGAGAGCCTCGGCGTTTCGGAATCCGGCCTCGACCGGCTGATCCGCGCCAGCTATAAGACCCTTGGCCTGATGAGCTTCCTGACGGCGGGAGAGGATGAATGCCGGGCATGGACGATAAAGATCGGCACGAAAGCCCCGCAGGCGGCCGGAAAGGTCCATTCCGATATGGAACGAGGCTTCATCAAGGCCCAGGTCATCAATTACCAGGACCTTTTACGGGAAGGATCCATTGCGAAGGCCAGGGAAAAAGGCCTGGTCCGGATGGAAGGAAAGGACTATATCGTCACGGACGGAGATGTTATTGAGTTTAAATTCAACGTATAAACCTTTCCGCGAAAGAGGAGCCTGTTGATCGAAAAGACGGTATCGGAGCCAGGAAGGAGAAAACATGATTTATTCGGACTTCAAAGAATGCAGGATCTCGAGACTCGGGTTTGGCGCCATGCGGCTTCCTTTGCTGGAGGATAGGAATATCGATACGGACCTGACGGAAAAAATGGTGGACTATGCCATTTCGCACGGAATTAACTATTATGATACGGCGTATCCCTATCATAACGGGTACAGCGAAACGGTCCTGTGCAAGGTGCTGTCAAAATATGACAGGGATTCCTATTATCTGGCGGATAAATACCCGGGACATGTGATCGCGGATTCCTATGACCCGGAACTGGTCTTTGAGGATCAGCTGAAAAAATGCGGCGTGGAATATTTCGATTTTTACCTGCTGCACAACATCAATGAGCAGTCGATCGGCGTTTATATGGACGAGCGCTGGGGGATCCTGGAATACTTTCTGAAGCAGAAAGAACTCGGCCGGATCCGCCATCTGGGATTTTCCACCCATGCGCGCGTGGAAACGCTGAAAACGTTTCTGGATTATGCCGGAGATCATATCGAATTCTGCCAGATCCAGCTGAATTACGCGGACTGGACCCTACAGAACGCAAGGGAAAAATGCCGGATGCTGGACGAACGGAATATCCCGGTATGGGTAATGGAACCGATCCGGGGCGGAAGACTGGCGGATCTGAAGGGAGATAATGAGAAGCTCAAGGCGCTTGAACCGCAGAAAAGCATAGCGTCGTGGGCGCTGCGCTGGCTGATGGGCCTGGATGACGTCAAAGTGATCCTGAGCGGCATGTCGGACCTGGAACAGATGAAAGATAATGTCGCGACTTTTGATGAAGCAAAACCGCTGTCGGATGCGGAAAACGAACTTCTTCTGGAAATTGCTGAAGGAATGAAGAATTCCGTGCCCTGTACCGGCTGCCGGTACTGCTGCGATTCCTGCCCGATGGAACTGGATATACCGGTGTTCATGAGCGTGATGAATGAACTGCGCTTCGGCATGGAAGGCGGGCTGACGGCCAATATGCAGATTGAATTCCTGCCGGAGGAGAAAAAACCGTCCGCCTGTCTGGCCTGCGGAAGCTGCGTTCCCATGTGCCCGCAGAATATCGACATTCCGGCAGTGCTTGCCGAACTGAGCGAAAAGAGCAAAACGCTCCCGAGCTGGAGGACGATCAGCGAGCAGAGAAACAGGGAAGCGGCCAGACAGCGGGCCGAAAACAGATAACAGAAAAGCCGTTCCTGATGAACGGGAAGAACAAAATCATACTTAAAAAACAGGAAATACTATAATTATGAAAATCAAACGAGACGACATTCGAAATGTAGCTATTATCGCCCACGTCGACCACGGCAAGACCACGCTGGTCGACGCGCTTCTGCATCAGAGCGGCGTATTCCGTGAGAACCAGGAGGTCGCGGAACGCGTGATGGACTCCAATGACCTGGAGCGGGAGAGAGGTATTACGATCCTCTCCAAGAACACGGCAGTTTTTTATAAGGACACCAAGATCAATATCATCGATACGCCGGGCCATGCGGACTTTGGCGGCGAGGTGGAACGTGTCCTGAAGATGGTCAACGGCGTGATCCTTCTGGTCGATGCTTTCGAAGGACCGATGCCGCAGACCCGGTTCGTCCTGAAAAAAGCCCTGGAGCTGGACCTGACGGTCATCGTCTGCATCAACAAGGTCGACCGCCCGGAATCCCATCCCGATGAAGTCGTGGAAGACGTGCTGATGCTCTTCCTGGAACTGGACGCCTCCGACGAGCAGCTGGACTGCCCGTTCATCTATGCCTCCGCGAAACAGGGCTGGGCCGTCGCGGAACTCGGCGACGAGGAAAAGGACATGTCCCCGCTGTTCGACGCGATCCTTGAGACCATTCCGGCGCCGGAAGGCGATCCGGATGCCGGCACGCAGGTGCTGGTCTCCACAATCGATTATAATGAGTATGTCGGGCGGATCGGCGTCGGCAAGGTGGACAACGGCCGGATTGCCGTCAACCAGGAAGTCCTCCTGGCAAATTACCATGATCCGGCAAAACAGAAGAAGGTGAAGATCAGCCGGCTCTATGAATTCGACGGACTGGAGAAGGTGGATGTAAAAGAAGCCGGCATTGGTTCCATCGTCGCAATCTCCGGCATACCCGATATCCATATCGGGGACACGCTCTGCGATCCGGAGGATCCGCAGCCGATCCCCTTCCAGAAGATCTCGGAGCCGACGATCTCCATGAATTTCTGCGTCAACGATTCGCCGCTGGCCGGGCTTTCCGGGAAATATGTCACCTCCCGTCATCTTCGCGACCGTCTGTTCCGGGAACTGAATACCGACGTGAGCCTCCGCGTGGAGGAAACGGATTCGCCGGATACGTTCAAGGTCTCCGGCCGGGGAGAACTGCATTTATCCGTCCTGATCGAAACGATGCGCCGTGAAGGATATGAATTCGCGGTCAGCAAGGCGGAAGTCATCTACAAGACCGACGAAAAAGGCCATAAACTGGAACCGATCGAGCTGGCTTATATCGACGTTCCGGAGGAGTTTTCCGGAGCGGTGATCTCGGTGCTGAGCGAACGCAAGGGCGAACTGACCTCGATGAGCGTCGGCAGAGACGGGAATTCCCGCCTGGAATTCTCCATTCCCGCCAGGGGACTGATCGGATTCCGCGGCCATTTCCTGACGATGACCAAGGGAACCGGCGTGATGAACACGGTGTTCGATCAGTATGCTCCGTATAAAGGGGATATCGCCTTCCGCAAGCAGGGCTCCCTGATCGCTTTCGAAGCCGGGGAATCCGTCACTTACGGCCTTTTCCAGGCCCAGCAGAGGGGAGCGCTCTTTATCGGACCGGGCGAACGCGTCTATGCCGGAATGGTCATCGGCCAGTGCGCGAAACCGGAGGATATTGAACTGAACGTCTGCAAGACCAAACACCTGACCAATACCCGTTCCTCGTCGGCGGACGAAGCGCTGATCCTGACACCTCCGAAGATCCTTTCGCTGGAAGAAGCGCTGGAGTTCATCGACCGGGACGAACTGCTTGAGGTGACGCCGGACGCCCTGCGGATCCGCAAAAAACAGCTGGATTCCCGTCTCCGGAAAAGAGAGGCGATGAAGAGCGGCATCTGAGCGCGAAAACAGTTGTAATTTCTCATTTTTTATATAAACTGTTTTTGGCATACAGGAAGGTTCAAAATGCGCATTAAGCGGGAGAGATCCTTCCCGATGAAGGCGAAGTCCTTTACTGGGATATGCTCGTTGTGAAAAACCACAGATTTTTTCTTGACAACGCAATACACCTTGGGTATAATGCTTGAGTATGCGACGAGAAATGAGGCGGGAGTGCCGCTGCATTCCGCCATCCGATAGATCGAAACGTTAGGAGGTGTAACCCATGTCCATCTGCCCGAAAAATAAAACATCCAAGGCCCGCAGAGACAAGCGTCACGCGAACTGGAAGATGACCGCTCCGAACCTCGTAAAGTGCAGCAAGTGCGGCGCTCTGATGATGCCTCACAGAATGTGCAAGGCCTGCGGAACGTACAATAAAAAGCAGATCGTTTCCATGGAAGAGGCGTAAATTGACCTTTTTTACAAAACCACTGAACGAAGAGGCAGTCCTGTGAGAAATCCAGGGCTGCTTTTTTTGCATTTTTACAATGATTTCCGGTAAAATTTGGGCATTGCGCTATTAAGTTTTGCTTTTGTTCTGGCGGAAAATAGTTTACAATGAGAGATGGTTAAAAGGGCAGTTCGCTCAAACATTATTTTATGCAAAAGGAGTAACAGGTATGATCATTATTGCAGAAAAGATTAATGGATCTATCCCGGTAGTTGCCGAGGCGATCAAAAACCGTGACTCTGAATTCATCAAACAGCGTGCCATCATGCAGGCAGAGGCCAATGCGACCTTTATCGACTGCTGCGCATCTGTTCCGGAGGAAGAGGAAGTGGAGACGCTGAAATGGATGATCGATTGCATTCAGGAAGTAACGGATGTTCCGATCGCCGTTGACAGCCCCAGCGCAAACGTTATTGCGGAAGCTTACAAATTCTGCAAACGCCCGGGCCTTTTGAACTCTGTTTCCGGAGAAGGCGACAAGATCGACGTACTCTTCCCGATCATGGCCATGCCGGAAAACAAGAAATGGGAAGTTGTCGCTCTGCTGAGTGACGATACCGGTATCCCGAAGACCGCGGAAGACAGACTGCGCGTTTTCGACAAGATCATGGCGAAGGCAAAAGAATACGGCATCGCTCCGAACCGTATCCACATCGATCCGCTTGTGGAGATGCTCTGCACTTCCGAAGACGGAATCGCCCTGGTGGAAGAAGTTATCACCGCGATCCGTGAACAGTATCCGACGATCCATATCACCGGCGCTATCAGCAACATTTCCTTCAACCTGCCTGTGCGTAAGATCGTGAACATGGCGTTCACCTGCCTGGCAATGAAGGCCGGAATGGACAGCGGTATTCTGGATCCCACGAACAGAGATCTGCTGGGTGTTATCTATGCGACGGAAGCTCTTATGGGCGAAGATGAAATGTGCATTGAGTACATCGGCGGATACAAAGACGGTCTGTACGGCCCGAAGCCGAAAGACTGATACTGATCAGGATATTTACAGATCCGGGACAGAGTCGGATACCGTGCTTTACCCCGAGCCTTCCGGCGGACGCCCCGCATCTGAAAATAGAAACAAAAGTGAAAAAAGATCAAAACGAACCGGAGGAAAAATCAAATGAGTAAAATCGAAGAAGTTGCTGGATTAGTCGAAAACGGAAAAAGAAAACTCGTGCCCGCTGCCGTGCAGGAAGCGCTGGATGAAGGCAATGCCCCCATCGATGTCCTGAACGCCATGATCGGTGCAATGGATGTTGTCGGTGACAAGTTCAAAAGAAATGAAATCTTCGTTCCGGAGATGCTGATCGCCGCCAAAGCCATGAAGGCCGGTGTTGAAGTCCTGAAGCCGCTCCTTGCTGCAGAAGGCGGAACGAATCTGGGAACCGTTATTATCGGAACTGTTGCCGGCGACCTGCATGATATCGGCAAGAACCTGGTAGCCATGATGATCGAAAGCGCCGGCTTTACCGTGATCGATCTTGGCGTTGATGTACCGGATGAGAGATTTGTCGAAGCCGTTACTGAAAATGAGAATGTTAAGATTGTTGCGGTTTCCGCGCTTCTTACCACTACCATGCCCGCCATGAAGAGTGCTGTTACGGCTCTGAACAATGCGCCGTTCCGCAGCGACATCAAGATCATGGTCGGCGGAGCTCCCATTACCCAGGAATTCGCGGATGAGATCGGTGCGGACTGCTTCACTGTTGACGCTGCTTCTGCCGCGACTGCCGCGAAAGCCCTTGTAGCCTGATTTATACCTGTTATTGCATGAACTGTTAAGCCGCCGCCAGCCGTTATGACCGGCGGCGGCTTTTTTACGGCAGATGAAGCCGGACTGTTTGAAAGCCATTACCCCTTCCCGGAAAAGAGCTGCCTTTTTCCGGCTTTATCTGTTCAGCTTTAGGAGAGAACAATATGCCGATAGTTCATTTTATAGACAAAGAAATCAGCGTAAATGTGGCGGAAGGAACCACGATTCTGGAAGCCATGCGTGCTGCCGGTATGGAGCCGGATGCTCCCTGCGGAGGCCAGGGGAAGTGCGGAAAGTGCCTGGTGTATATGCCCGAGACCAATGAACAGGTGCTGGCCTGTACGACCCGTGTCATGGATGATGAGATCAAGGTCATTACAAAACAGGACGAGACGAATACCCAGATCCTCACAGAAGGCGTGAAGATCGAAGTTCCTTATGATCCGCTCGTGAAAACGGCGCCGGTCCAGGTTCCGCCCTGCCCGCTCGGAAAGAGCATTTCCGACTGGACCCGGTTCCTGACGGCTCTGGATGAAATCGCGCCAGGGGCCGCGGGCCGAATTAAGCCGGACGCAGTTATTATCGCGCAGCTTACGTCGATCATTAAGAAAAATGACGGGCTTGTCTGGGCTGCCTATACAGAAGATGAAATCCTGACGGTTTCCGACCGGGAAATCTCCTTTGCCCTTGCGGCTTTTGATATTGGCACGACGACGGTTGCCGGTTATCTTCTGGACGGAGCAGACGGAAAACAGATTGCCACTTCCAGCCGGCTGAATCCCCAGCGGCCTTATGGCGGCGATGTGATCAGCCGTTCCGGGTACGCCCTGGAGCATGGCAATGAAGAACTGAAAAACTGTGTACAGAAAGCCCTGCAGGAAATGATCGGGGAAATGACGGCGAAAGCCGGATATTCACCGGAACAGGTCCTGATGGTTTCGGTTGTGGGCAATACCTGTATGCATCATCTGTTTATCGGGCTGGATGTGGATTCCCTGGTTCATGCGCCGTATAATCCGGCAGTACGGGAGCCGATGGTTCTCCCCGCTTCCGAATGCGGACTGTCACTGGCGAAGAGGTCCAAGGTCCTTCTTCTGCCAAATATCGCGGGATTTGTCGGAGCCGATACCGTGGGATGCCTGGTAGCGACAGACCTGGCGGATCAGAAAGACTGGACGCTGCTGATCGATATCGGAACCAATGGAGAAATGGTTCTCGGAAAAGAGCAGAAGATGGCCTCCTGTTCCACGGCTGCCGGCCCGGCCTTTGAAGGAGTCGGCATCTCCATGGGAATGCGGGGCAGCGACGGGGCGATCAGCAAGGCAAAAAGGACGGACAACGGATGGGAACTGTCGATTATCGGCGATAAACCGGCAGTGGGAATCTGCGGATCCGGTCTGCTGGATATCGCTTCGGAAATGCTGCGGACCGGCCTGATGGACGAAGCCGGCCAGATGGAAGAGAAGGAGATGATCCTGGTTCCGGAAAGTGAATCCGGACTGGACCGTCCGGTATCGATCCTTCAGAAAGACCTGCGGGAGCTTCAGATGGCCAAAGCGGCCATCCGCGCCGGCATCGAACTGCTGGCGAAGCATATGGGAATTCAGGTGAATGACATCCGGAATGTCTGGCTTGCCGGAGCTTTCGGGAGCTTTCTGGACCCCCAGAGCGCCTGCCGGATCGGAATGATCCCTCCGGTCCTGAACGACCGGATTACACCGGTCGGCAATGCCGCCGGTCTCGGCGCCCAGCTCGCCGTTTCCAACAAAGACTGCTGGCAGGAAGCCGACCGCCTTTCCACCATCACCGAATTCCTTGAACTTGCGGTCCTCCCGGATTTTCAGGATACCTTCGTGGATGCGCTGGAGTTTTCGTAAACAGCTGACGTGCAAAGCAAAAAGCAGAGGGACCCGGAAAAGTGTTCACACTTTTCCGGGTCCCTCTGCTTTTTGCTTTATAGGTTGGCAAACCGTAATCCGCAGGTTGCTGCGCAACCGGCGGATTACGCGTCAGCTGTTTACGAAAACGACTCAGAATGTGAAAAGAGGAATCCGCAGGTTGCTGCGCAACCGGCGGATTACGCGTCAGCTGTTTACGAAAACGACTCAGAATGTG
>CADBNG010000484.1 GCA_902795985.1 uncultured Lachnospiraceae bacterium | reverse complement strand
CTGGCCATCGTATCGCCCTGTCCGATCGCAGTCTGGGCCGTAAGGCCGTCCTGCGTCAGCTTTTCCAGAGCAAAATAGGAATCCGAAGACGGCAGTTCCAGCAGGAGCTCCTTGTTGAACTGCAGTTCTTCCGCTGTTTCCATCAGGGCTGTTTCCGAGAGCAGTTCTGTTGCTATATATGAAAAAGCGCAGTTGCAGGAATTCGCGAATGCATCGGCCAGGTTTTCATGTCCGTGTACGGCATTGCCATTGCAGTGCATGGTATAGGAGCCGGCTGTATACTCACCGGTACAGTCAAAGGAAAAGTCCTGCCAGTCATTCGGATGTTCTTTAATAAAGGCTAAAGCCGTGACCATCTTAAATGTGGAGCCCGGCTCGTACAGGCCCTGGATCGCACGGTTCAGGAAAGGACTTCCTGCCTCGTCCGCAATCAGGTTTTCCCAATCTTCCGATACGGTATTCGGGTCAAAATCCGGAAGGCTGACGCTTGCCAGAACTTTTGCCGTGTCGGCGTCAAGCACCAGAACAGCGCCTTTTCTGCCGCCCAGTGCATTATAAGCTGCCGCGCTCAGGTCCGGATCCAGGCTTGTCACAAGGTTATCGCCGTAGGTCTTCTGGTCAGCCAGATCATTTTCGACCTGTTCAAACAGATCTTCGTGCGTCTGGAGAAGCGTCTGGTTCTGTGTTGCCTCCAGACCGGATGAACCGTAATCCGAATAGCCGATCGTATGCGCAAACAGTCTGCCATAAGGATAGACCCGGTATTCATTTCCCTCTTCATCGGTCTGGGTCAGCGCGATCTCTGCTCCGTTTGCGGCAAGGATGGACCCGCGGATGACCGAATCCGAATAGAGCTCTTCGTGCCGGTTGTACGGGCTGTTTTTCAGCTCTTCGCTTTTTACGACCTGAAAATAGATCATATAAGCGATCATTCCGGCAAAAAGAACCACGAACAGGTAAGAGACAAAAACGTAGGACTTACCTGTTGAGACTGTTTTCGGTTTCATTCCAGATTCTTCTTTCAAATTCTTCTGTATCCTCTTCATATTCTTCGGGACCGTTCTCCTGCTCCCATTCATCTTTCCGCAGAATATATAGTCCCTGAATGATCGCAAACATAAAGATCGTGCAGGTGATCGAACTGCCTCCGTAGCTGACCAGCGGAAGGGTGATCCCGGTCATCGGGATCAGTTTTGTCGTTCCGCCGATCGTTAAAAAGACCTGGAAAGCGTATTCGGTCCCAAGGCCGATCGCGATCAGTTTATAAAATTCATTGTCCAGCTTCATCGCGATATTGACGATGATCAGATAAGCGCCCATACACAGCAGGATCAGGCAGATGCCGAAAAGGATCCCCATCTCTTCGCAGATCGCTGCGAACGTGAAATCCTGCTGCACGAGCGGTATCATGTCCGGTGAACCGTTTAAGAGACCTGTACCGAACCACCCGCCGGCAACAACACTGAATAATGCCTGAACGATCTGATAACCGGTCCCCTGATAATCGGCAAACGGATCTCTCCACACATCCACACGCACCCGAACGTGCGAGAACAGTTTATAGGCTGCGACAGAAGCCGCTGCCATTCCGCCAAAGCCGATCAGGGCATACCGTACTTTCCCCGTCGCAACACAGACCATGACCATATAAGCAACGAAATAAACAAGCGCCGCTCCGAGGTCAGTAGATGCAACCAGAATAATGACATGAATACCGGCGAAAACGGTCACTTTGAAGACCTGTGCAAATGTAGACGCCTGGGAAAGCATGGCCGCAATAAAGAAAACGAAGGTGATCTTGACAAACTCCGAAAACTGGAACGTGATCCCGTGGAATTCGATAGACAGTTTTCCTCCGCCTGTCACTCTGGCAAGGACAAAGACCGCTGCCAGAAGCAGAATGCCGATGACCGCGAAAAGAATGCCCCACTGTGAGAATACTTTCGCTTTCCGGATGATGATCGGGATCACAAAAGAGATCACCGTTGCAGCCGCTGCTATGATCAGCTGTTTCAGCGCCGTTTCGATATCCAGTCTGGTATGCATGACCAGTCCGATAGAGATCAGCATGCACATTGTGTTGACCAGAACAAAGGATGCGCCTTTATAAAACAGGTGATAGATCAGATAAGTCAGAAGGATGTAAGCGATCATTCCGGCATACATCAGCAGGACATAGATATCCCCGTTTTGTATAAAGATCACGCCGTAGGCAGCAAAATTAAAGATGATCATGAAAACGAGCTGGGCGCGTGTTGCCCCGGCGCGTTTCTCGGCATCTTTCGCCTTCAGCGCGTTATAGGTGCTGATCGTAAACAGAAGCATCAGGATCAGCAGTACATATTTGGATACTTCAACTATGATACGGATCATTCGATACCCTTCGTATAATGTCCCCGTGTAAATTCAAAATCTTCCGCCGTTTTTCCGTCTTCTGTCCAGAAGTCGATCCGGTCCCGCATGGTTCTGCCGTCTTCGTCTACAAAAGACAGACGTACAGTCTCCGGTTTTAATGCGCAGATCTCTTCTTTCTTTGAAAGGAGGGAAAGCGGTACGGAATTGTAAATAATGTTCTGGCAGGCTGTGCAGTCACAGACGACCGGAAAGATGTAGCTTTTACGGTCTTTCAGTGTCAGAACGCGTCCGTCTCCCGTGCAGTGATCATAGTTTTTCTGCAGACACTGTGCCGAAACCATAAGCG
>CADBNG010000483.1 GCA_902795985.1 uncultured Lachnospiraceae bacterium | reverse complement strand
GAAACTGGTCAAAGACGGATTCCAGGGGAACATCTGGTGTACCGAAGCGACCAGACAGCTCTGCGAAGTGATGCTGAAAGACTCCGCCCATATCCAGGAATCGGAAACGGAATGGGCCAACCGGAAAGCGAAACGGAGCGGAAAGAAACAGAAGAGGCCGCTGTTCACCCTGGATGACGCGGAAGAAGCGCTCTGTCACTTCCGTACCATCAAGTATTCAGAACCGTTCGAACCGGTCAAAGGCGTTGTAGCCCGTTACGAGGACGGGGGACACATCCTGGGCAGCGCGATCATCTATCTGACCCTGACGGAAGGCGGCGAACGCAAATCCCTGGCGTTTACCGGCGACCTCGGAAATACGAACATGCCGATCGTCAACGATCCGACCCCCAGGGAAGCGACGGATTATGTCATTACCGAAAGCACCTATGGCGACCGTCTTCACAACAAGGTCAACGACCCTCTGAAACAGCTTGTCTCGATCATGGAACGGACCTTCGCCAGAGGCGGAAACGTCGTCATACCGGCATTCGCGGTAGGAAGGACGCAGGAGATCCTCTATTTCATCCGCGAGATCATCGAGAAGAAAATGATCTCCTATGAAGACTTCGATGTCTATGTGGACAGCCCGATGGCGCAAGAAGCCACAGACATCTTTGAAGACAACACCTTCGGCTATTACGACGAAGAAGCGATGAGGATCCTTCACGAGGGAAATCAGCCGCTGGCGTTCCCGAATCTGAAGATCTCCGTCACCCAGGAGGATTCCATCCGGATCAATTCGTCCTCCAAGCCTGCGGTCATCATATCCGCATCCGGCATGTGCACGGACGGACGCATCAAACACCACCTGAAGCACAATCTCTGGCGGGCGGAATGTACCGTAGCCCTGGCCGGCTACCAGGCGGAAGGAACGCTGGGAAGACAGCTGGCAGATGGCCAGAAAGATGTCAGGATCTTCCAGGAAGACATCCATGTGGCTGCGGAAATCGTCCAGCTGCAGGATGTCAGTGCGCACGCGGATCAGGAAGGACTGCTTCACTGGCTGATCGACAACCCGCAGAAACCCGACCGGGTCTTCGTCGTGCATGGAGACGAGGAAGCATGTACGGCTTTCACGGATCTCTTGAAAAAGGAACACGACTGCAAGGCGTCTGCGCCGTATTCGGGATTCGTCTACGATCTGCTGCTGAATGACTATGTCCGCACAAACAAACCCGAGCCTGTCTTGACGGAAGCGGAAAAGAAAGAAAAGATCCTCGAGGATCAGAACCGCGAACAGGATACCTATACCCAGAACAAGATCTACAACGAACTGATGGAAAAGGGGAAGAAACTCCTGCGCCAGATCGAAAAACGAAAGAACGCGAAAAACAGCGAATTGAAAAAGTTCCTTAAGGAAGTCGACCGGCTGACAGATCGCTGGGACTGAAAGGCAGCAGCATGACCCAATACATCGACTCTCTAAACGAGGTACGGAACAGCCTTCGCAAGGTATCCGACCGGGACCGGCTCCTGTTCTTCGGCAGATCCAGCCCTTCGGACGACGCCGCCCATCGCTTACGGAAAGAAATCAAAAACATTACTACTACCGGACATGACGTCAGTCTGATCCTTTACGATTTCGTGACGCAGTCGGGCGTTTCCTACTGTTCGGACCGCATCATGTGCTACCAGAGCACGATCAAAGCGATCTATGTCGGCGCCCTGCTGGAGATGCGTCCGGAACTTTTCGCTGAACACCGGGAAGAGATCCATCTGACGATCGAATACTCCAATAACGATACCTACAAGAAACTGCGGGATACCTATGGCGACGAAGCGCTGCTTGTCTGGTGCAATGACTGCGGGATCGACGCAAGCTTCCTGGACAGATACTATCCCCGCCGCAGCGCCAAAGAGCTTTGCATCCTTTGGACCAGGATGTATGCCTATCTGGAAAGCGGAAACGCGCCGGTAGAACTGAAAGAATGGCTTTCCCGTTCCGCCTGTTCCTCGGCAAAAGATGTCCTTTCCGACCGCTGTCTCATTCAGACGAAAGCCGGCTGGGAAAACGGCCTGTCGGAAGATACGCCATATTCCAAAGACCTCATCTATCCCAGCGAACTGACCGACAAAGACCCTTACAACGACGAATGTGCGATCAATGACAGCGGCATCATCTATACCCAGAACGGTCCCTATCTGTTCGTGATTTTTTCCGATCTTCCTTACGGGATCTATCAGAACTACACACCGGAAAATCCGCTGAACGGACTGACGGAAGCGCTTTATGATCTGCGTCAAAGCTTCACAGGCGCTTTCTTCTGAGTTTTTCTTTCCAGACGTTTCATGAAATAATATAGACAAGGCAGGCAGTATTGTATGAATACATTTCAATATGAATGGCTATTAAGAATCCTGGCATCCGTCGTCTTTGCGACGGTGATCGGTTATGAGCGGCATCGCAGCTTCAAGGAAGCGGGCGTCCGTACGCATGTCCTGGTGGCGTTGTCTACCTGCGTTCTGATGCTCGTATCGAAATACGGTTTCGCCGATACGGAAAAGGTCGATGCCTCGCGTATCGCCGCAGGCGTCGTCTCCGGCATTTCTTTCCTGGGAGCAGGGATCATTTTCGAACGCAGAGGCAAGATCGAAGGCCTGACCACGGCGGCAGGCGTGTTCGCCACCGGCGCGATCGGCATGTGCTTCGGCGCAGGGATGTATATACTGGGGGCGTTCTCCAGTCTGCTGACGCTGCTGAGCTCCCTGATCTCGCCTATTTTCAACTACAACCGTCCCCGCAACGTTCTTAAGATCAGCGTACGCATGGATGCCAACGGCAATCCCGAAAACATCGACGACTGCCTGGTGAGGCTGCGCTGTTTCCACACCGAGAATCACATCCGTTCCGATGAAGGAAGCGGCTGGTACTACGATACCGAGATCTCGACGCACGACAGCATCGTTCCGAAGGATCTAATCGCGGAACTGAAAAAGATCGATTCCGTCATCGACGTGAAAATCAAATAAAATCATGACCACCCGTGAAACGGGCGGTTTGCACCAGGGCTATAAGCCCTTTTTTGCTATGCCTGCCCCTTGTGGGCAAGAGAGTCCTGCTTTTCTGTCATATGTTCCTTTCTTATGTGACTGCATAGTTACTTAGACAATAAAAAGCCATGAACTATCTCATGGCATATGTTTTTGTTATATGATTCAGCCCAGCGGGATCTCTACCACTTCCGCCATCTTGGCCAGACAGCTTTCGATCTGCAGCGAAATCTCTTTTGCCAGACGCTGGCTGATCTCCTGACTCTTCTCCTGTTCCAGTTTTTCATAGAGATTTTCCTTAACCTGTTTGGAGATG
>CADBNG010000482.1 GCA_902795985.1 uncultured Lachnospiraceae bacterium | reverse complement strand
CCGCCGTCGATCAGGATCAGGTCGGGCAGGTCGGTGAACTTTCCTTCCGCCGCGCCTTCTTCCTTCTCCCGCGCGGCATGGGCATATCGCCTGCTCAACGTTTCATACAGGGAAGCGAAGTCATTGGCGCCTTCCACGGTTTTGATCCGGAAATGCCGGTATTCCTTCTTTGCCGGTTCTCCGTCAATGAACACAACCATCGCCGCCACGCTCTGTTCACCCTGGGTGTTCGAGATATCATAGCCTTCAATTCGACGGGGATAGCGGTCCATCCCCAGGATCTTTCCAAGGTTCTTTGCCGCTTCCACCGTGCGTTCCTCATGCACTGTCCGCCGGGCGTTCCGCTTCAGCAGGGCGTCCTCCGCGTTCTTGGCGGCCAGCTGCACCAGCTCATGTTTTTCCCCGCGCCGGGGCGTTGTTACCGTCACCGCCGCACCTTTCTTTTCCCGCAGCCATGCCTCCAGCTGCTCCGCCGCGCCTTCCGGCAGCGTCTGGCACAGCACATTCCGCGGAATCAGGCCGGCCTGCTCATAATACTGGGTCATAAAGGAGGCAATGACCTCTCCCGGATCCTCCCCGCCTTCCCGCGGCAGGGCAAAGTGGTCTCCGCCCACCATCCGGCCGCCCCGGACATACAGGATCTGAATCATCGCGTCCAGCCCGTCCTGAGCCAGAGCGATCAGGTCCTGCTCGCTCCGGTCCGTCCGCAGGGCGATCTGCCGCTCCATCAGGCCTTCCACGTCCCGGATCTTATCCCGGATCTTCGCGGCCTTCTCATAGCGCATGGCCGCGGCGGCGGCGTCCATATCGTCCTTCAGTTTCTTCAGCACGGTTTCATAGTCGCCGCCAAGGAAGCTCAGCACGCCTTCCATCATGGCCCCGTAAGCCTCTTCCGTACACTTCCCCGCGCAGGGCGCCATACACCGGCCGATGTCGTAGTTCATGCACGGGCGCTTCGGACTCTTCGCCGGCAGCGCCTGGCGGCAGGAACGGATCGGAAACACGTCCCGCACCGCTTCGATAACCTGCCTCACCGCGTTCGCGCCGATATACGGGCCGTAGTACTTCGCTCCGTCCTTTTCCATCCGCCGGCAGATCTCCAGCCGGGGAAACGGCTGCCGCAGGTCCGCCTTCAGATAGGGATAATGCTTGTCGTCCTTCAGCAGGATGTTGTAATAGGGTTTGTGGCGCTTGATCAGGTTGCATTCAAGGATCAGCGCTTCCAGGTTGGTTTCGCACAGCAGGATATCGAAATCGTCTATATGCGCGATCATCGCGGCAACCTTCGGGGTGTGCGCCGTATCCCGGAAATAGCTCCTCACCCGGTTCTTCAGGTTGACAGCCTTGCCCACATAGATGATTTCGCCCTGGCTGTCTTTCATCAGGTAGCAGCCGGGGGAATCCGGCAGCGACCGGATCTTTTCCTCCAGCTTTTCCCCCCAGTCAATCACGGCCGCTTTCCCCCTTTTTGCGCCATACCGTACGGGTATTCCTTCCCGATAAACGAAACGAAGCGGGAATCCCGCTTCCGCTGAAAGTCATTCCACAGCATTCAGAATATCCTGCAGCTCGATCAGGGAGTTCTGCAGGCTCGTGGTGTATTCGCCCGTATCCATCCCGGTGGTCAGGAACGACAGGTACCTGTCCACCATGTTCTGCATCGTCAGCAGGCGCTCGTCCTCAACCGGCGCGCGGTTCCCGCCTGATCCGCTCAGGCTGTTGACAACCCGGATGGTATGGATATTGCTGCGCACCCGCGAGAGAATCGCGGCCGAGTCCGCACCCGCGGTCCGGCTGAGCGTGGACGCGTCGTTATAGGCTTCCTTGCATTCCCGCTGCATCTGCTGGATGTACTGGGCGCGGGTATTGTCGCGGTTCCGGATCAGCGGCAGGCTGATCGCCAGCATTGCCGCCAGCCCCGCCAGCAGCAGAAAAATCAGGATATTCTTGATCCTGTTCCGGTTGATCTGTGAAAGAGGCATACTGCCGTCGCCCGCCTGGGAATAACGTCTGTACACTGTCCTCCCTCCTTTACGGAGATATTGTAACACAACCGCAACATTTTGTAAACATTGTGATTAAATTCCACAATATACAGAAAACCCGTCCGGGTTTCCGCCCGGACGGGTTTTGGTTGTTCAGCCCTGCTTCTGCTTGTGCTTGGGGTTTTCGCAGATGACCATAACGCGGCCCTTGCGCTTGATGATCTTGCACTTTTCGCAGATCGGCTTCACAGACGGACGAACTTTCATCGTT
>CADBNG010000481.1 GCA_902795985.1 uncultured Lachnospiraceae bacterium | reverse complement strand
GGACAACCATTTCAATCCGGAACGAATCCGCATGATCTGTGCCCGGATCGCGGACTGCGGGCCGGACGATAAGGAAACAGCGGAAAAACTGACGGAGCATGTGCGCCGCTATCAGGAGCAGATCCTCGAATGTCTTTCGGATACGGGGGAAACGCTCCATCTGGACTGCCTCGCGGACATTGGCTTTTTCACCGCAGATAATATGGACGAAATCATTGAGTATTTCAGCCGGTCGGACCGCAAGGATCTTTTGTCCTGGCTGATGAATTACAAGCATGGCCATTTAATGAATAATGAAGCAGATTTTGATTTTTCAATATAGGGATTGACGAAAAAAGAAATGCTGATATAATAGTTTCGTGCGAAAATACCCGAACAGTTGTATTTACGGCACAATCTACAGCTGGAGGGGAGGGAAAAAACAAGTGTCGAGCATCATCGTAAAAGAAAACGAATCTCTGGACAGCGCTCTTCGCAGATTCAAGAGAAGCTGCGCGAAGGCAGGCATTCAGCAGGAAATCCGCAAACGCGAGCATTACGAGAAGCCTTCGGTCCGCCGCAAGAAAAAGTCGGAAGCCGCGAGAAAACGGAAATATAACTGATCGAAGCATCTATTGCAGCTGCACGAATTTGTGTAGCTGCAAATTTATTTAAGCGGATCAAGGGGTCTGTCCCCTTTGATTCATCCCCTTTCAAGAATGAAAAAGACCGTCATCACGGAATACGAGATCCATATTACAAGGGCTAAGGCGGGAAACGGCCGTTTTCGCGCCGCTTTTCTGACGGATCTTCACAATGCCGTCTGGAACAACGATCCCTTATACCTTCCCCGGCTGATCAAAGCGGAAAAACCGGATCTGATCCTTTGCGGGGGCGATATGATTATTGCCCATCCGGAGGAAAAGACCTGTTATGCCCGTATGTTCATGAAGCGGATGCTCCGTATTGCGCCGGTTTATTTTGCTCCCGGAAATCATGAATACCGGAGTAGAATTTATCCGGAGACTTATGGTACGATGTATGAGGATTTTATCGGGCCGCTCCGCAAAGAAGGCATGACGATTCTGGAAAACGCGTCGGCAGAAGTACAGGTTAACGGGGTGTCCGTCCGGATTTACGGTCTGGAGATTCCGAGAGAGAATTACCGCCGTTTCCGAAATGTTCCCCTTTCTTCCGGAAAGGTAAAAGAACTGCTGGGTCCCTGCAGGAAAGAATCCGTATCGATCCTTCTGGCGCATAATCCGAAATACTACCGGGATTATCTGAGATGGGGAGCCGACCTTACCCTTTGCGGACATTACCACGGCGGAATCGGCCGGATCGGCAAAAACGGCGGGATGATCAGTCCCGGGCTGATGCCGTTCCCGAAATATGCCTGCGGCCGGATCGACCGGGCACACCAGAGCGTCATCACGGGCGCCGGGCTGGGGGAGCATACCCTGCCGTTCCGGATCAATAATCCGCGGGAACTCGTCATGCTGAATGTTGAAGTCCATCAGTAACGGAGGATCACAGTGGCGATCCAGGTGAAACTGGAAGCGTTTGAAGGACCTTTGGACCTTCTGCTTCATCTTATCGAAAAGAATAAAATCGATATCTATGATATCCCGATTGTCGAAATCACCGCGCAGTATCTTGAGTATGTGCGGGCGATGCAGCAGGATGATATGGACCTCGCCAGCGAGTTCATGGTCATGGCGGCAACGCTGATCGATATCAAATGCCGGATGCTTCTTCCGAAGGAGGAACCGGAGGACGAAGAAGCGGGCGATCCCAGAGAAGAACTGGTCCGCAGGCTGCTGGACTACAAGAAATATAAATTCATGTCCCAGATCCTGAGAGATCAGATGGAAGAAACCGGAAACGTGCTGACCCGCAAACAGGAGCTTCCGAAAGAAGTGCTGAAGTACCGGCCGCCGGTGGACATGGATGAGCTGCTGGAAAATGTTTCCCTGCAGGGCCTTTTCGGCATTTATGAGGAAATCCTGAACCGCTTCAATGACCGGTATGACGAGAGACACCGGGAATACCGCCAGATCGAAAAGGAAAAGCTTTCGATCGGGGACAGTATGATGAAGGTCCAGAAGCGGGTAATCCGGGAACGGCGGGTGACGTTCCGCAGCCTGATTGAAAAACAGACGTCCCGCGAAGGGGTGATCGTAACGTTTCTGGCCATACTGGAGCTGATCCATTTCAACAAGATCAGCGTCGTCCAGCCGGAAAGCTTCGGAGAGATCCTCATCGAATCAAAGGAACCGGAAGGAACAGAAGTTCGTCCTTTTGAGAATATAGACCTGGAGATGTAAAATGTCGGTATCGAAAGCAGCCGTTGAGGCAATCATTTTTTCCATCGGGGACCCGGTGGAGCGTTCCGTGATTGCGGAAGCGCTGGAATGCACGGAAGAAGAACTGGAGCCGGTCCTTCAGGAACTGGCAGCGGATTACGAAAGCCCGGAACGGGGGATTTCACTGATCTTTCTGGAGGACTCCTGCCAGTTCGTGACGAAAAAGGACTATTATGATCCGCTGATCCGGATCGCTTCCAACCCCAAAAAGCCGTCCCTGACGGACGTCATGATGGAAACCCTCTCCATCGTGGCCTATCGCCAGCCGGTAACCCGCGGGGAAATCGAGAAAATCCGCGGCGTTTCTTCGGACCATGCCGTCAACCGGCTGATTGAATACGGCCTGATTAAGGAAACCGGCCGTCTGGATGCCCCGGGCCGCCCGGCCCTTTTTGCCACAACAGATGAATTCCTGCGCCGTTTCGGCATGGATTCCACCGAAAGCCTTCCCATGCTGGACCCGGTTACGGAAGAAGACTTCAAAGCGGAAGTGGAAAGCGAGGTTCCGCTGGTTCTTTAATAAGGCCCGGTTAATTTGTTTTTAATACAAAATATATAGCAATAGTTGTTGCACTTTAACAAGATAAAGTTATAATAAAATTACCTGAAATGAAACACGGACGGATATGCGTTTCATGATCCGGCGCCGGCGGACAGATTCCTTTGATCTGCAGCTGGCTTTCGTGTATTCAGAGAAAAAAGTTCAGAAACGATCCCGGATATTCTATATCCGGGTTTTGGGTAAAACAGGAGGAAGATACCATGAACGACGGAATGTTTAACGCGGCTCACAGGAGAGTCCGGGCGCTCCTGGATGAAGGCTCTTTCATGGAGATCGGCGGCGGGGCGAAGAGCTCGGTCGAAGATGCTCCCTCTGACGGCGTCATTACCGGATACGGAAACATCAAAGGCGCTCCGGTCTATGTGTACTGCCAGGACTCGGATGCCATGAACGGAACCATCGGTCCGATGCATGCCATGAAGCTGATGCGTGTCTACGAGTTGGCGCTGAAGACCGGCTCGCCCATCGTCGGAATGATCGACTGCGCGGGCATGCGGCTGGATGACGCCAACCGGGTGCTGAACGAATTCGGAAAACTGTACCGGGCTGTCGGCGACACTTCCGGCGTGGTGCCCCAGATTTCCTGTATTATGGGGACCTGCGGCGGCGGAATGTCCATCATCCCGGCCATGTCCGATTTTGTTCTGATGAAGAATGAAGGAGCCCGGATGTTCGTGAACAGTCCTGACGCGATCGAAGGCCGCACAGCAAGCGGGCTGGACAGCTCCAGCGCCGAGTTCGGTATGGAATCCGGTATCGTCGACTTCATCGGAAGCGAAGAAGAAGTTATCGCAATGGCCAGGGAACTGGTATCCATCCTGCCTGCCAATTATGAAGATGACACTTCCTATGCCGAGGCCACGGATGATCCCAACCGCGCGACGCCGGGACTGGATCAGTTAAAAGCGGATCCCCACGCCCTGATCGCCCAGATTGTCGATGATCACCGCTACATTGAAAGACGTCCCGGATACTGCGGCGAAATCATCACGGCGATTGCGCGTCTGGATGGTACGACGGTCGGGTTTATTGCCAATAAGGATATTACGGACGATAATGATCCGACGGCCCTGTTCACACCCCAGGGCGCCTATAAAGCGGCCTACTTTATCCGTTTCTGCGACGCGTTTTCCATTCCGATCATCTCACTGGTCAATATGCCCGGCTTTGCGAGGACCCTGGAATCCGAGCGGAAAATCGCCAAAGCGAGCGGCCGTCTGATTTACAACTACGGTGCCGCAACCACACCGAAGATTTCGGTCGTCACGGGAGACGCCTACGGCAGCGCCTATCTGGCCATGTGCAGCCGGCCTGCCGGCGTAGACTTTGTCTATGCCTGGGAGAATGCCCATATCGGCATGCTTGCCGGGGTTGAAGCGGCAAAAATGGTGAATCAGGGACATACAGGCGTGAATGTATCCATTCTCGCCCAGGAATACGACGATAAATACAATTCCATTGAAAGCGCGGAAGCCGCCGGCCTTGTGGACGCGGTGATTCCGGCATCGGAAACCCGGAAATATCTGATCGGCGCGCTGCGTCAGCTGTTCTCCAAACGGGACGTCCTGCCGCCGAAGAAGCACGGCAGTCTGTAAGGAGGGATCACGGTTGAAACGCATTTCACGTAAACTGCAGGCTTTCTTTACGGCACTGACCGGAACCGTCCTGCTGACAGCGGTTACAGTGTTCGCGGACGGGCAGACCCTGGGCGAGCGCCTGAGCGTTGCCGGAAGAAACACGCTGCTCGGCCTGATTACCGTTTTTATCATCCTTCTGCTGCTGAGCCTGATCATCAGCCTGTTCCGGTTCATTGCGCCGAAGAAGAAAACGGTAAAGAAAGAAACAACGGAGTTTGTCCTTCCGTCTGCTCCAAAGGAAAGCGCGGAAGATGAGGAGCTGGTTGCGGTCATTATGGCAGCAATTGCTGCGTCAGAGGGAGATTCCTATATACCCGGCCAGTATCGCCTGAAATCGATAAAACGGATCAAATCAACCAGAAGATGGAACAGAGCGAGGAGGGAAATATGAAAAAGTATAATATTACGGTCAACGGAAAGACCTATCAGGTAGAAGTGGAAGAGGTCTACTCGACATCCGATGCGGTATCGGCAGCGGCTCCCGCAGCTCCTGCAGCAGCACCGGCAGCAGCAGCGGCTCCTGCGGCTCCTGCAGCGGCAGCCGGAGCGATCCGCATTGAAGCCGCCGTTCCCGGAAAGGTCGTCAAGATTCCCGCAGCGGCCGGACAGGCTGTGAAAAAGGGAGATCCGGTCGTAATCGTCGAATCCATGAAAATGGAGATCCCGGTTGTTGCTCCGGAAGACGGAACCATCGCCGGAATCAACGTGGCCGTCGGTGACTCCATTGAAACCGGTGACCTGCTCGCATCGATGAACGCATAAACTGCCCGATCCTTCGGAGGTTGTTAATACATGTTAAGTCTTACTGAAACATTATCCAATCTGGTGCACCAGACCGCCTTTTTCAACCTGACCTGGGGCAATTATATTATGATCCTGGTCGCGGCGGTGCTGCTGTATCTGGCCATCAAGCGGGGGTTTGAGCCGCTGCTTCTGGTCCCGATCGCGTTCGGCATGCTGCTCGTCAATATCTATCCGGATATTTTCGGACAGGCAACCGTGGACGAAAACGGCATTGAGCATGCAGCAGGACTTCTGCACTATTTCTTTAAATTGGACGAATGGGCGATCCTTCCGTCTCTGATTTTCCTCGGAGTCGGCGCAATGACGGATTTCGGTCCGCTGATCGCCAATCCCATGAGTTTCCTGCTGGGCGCCGCGGCGCAGGTCGGAATCTATGTGGCCTATTTCCTTGCGATTTTCCTCGGCTTCAACGGGGATGCCGCGGCAGCGATCTCCATCATCGGCGGAGCGGACGGCCCGACCTCCATTTTCCTCTGCGGAAAGCTGGGGCAAACCGACCTGATGGGGCCGATCGCGGTAGCAGCCTATTCCTATATGTCGCTGGTGCCGCTGATCCAGCCGCCCATTATGAAGCTTTTAACTACGGAAAAACAGCGGCAGATCAAGATGACCCAGCTGCGCGAAGTGTCCAAGCTGGAGCGGATTCTTTTCCCGATCGTCATTACCATCGTCGTCTGCCTGATACTCCCGTCTACGGCTCCCCTTGTCGGTATGCTGATGCTGGGAAATCTGTTCCGGGAATCCGGTGTGGTGAATCAGCTGAAGGAAACCTCCTCCAACGCGCTGATGTATATTGTCGTTATCCTTCTTGGAACATCGGTAGGCGCCAGCGCCAGCGCGGCGAATTTCCTGAATCTGGTGACGCTTAAGATCATAGCGCTGGGACTGATTGCCTTTATATTCGGTACAGCCGGAGGCGTTCTTTTCGGACAGATTTTCCGGATCCTGTCCCATAATAAGATCAATCCTCTGATCGGCGCGGCAGGAGTTTCCGCGGTCCCCATGGCTGCCCGCGTGGCCCAGAAAGTGGGAGAAGAGGCCGATCCGACGAACTTCCTTCTGATGCATGCGATGGGTCCGAACGTAGCAGGTGTTATCGGAACGGCTGTTGCCGCCGGTACCTTTATGGCTGTTTTCGGAGTTTAATACAAAAAAAGAAAGGATGTACAGAGAATGTCTGAACCTGTAAAAAAACCGGTAAAGATCGTCGAAACGATCCTTCGTGACGCGCATCAGTCCCTGATCGCGACCCGTATGCCGACTGAAGTCATGCTTCCGATCCTTTCCAAACTGGACAAGGTCGGGTATTACGCGCTGGAATGCTGGGGAGGCGCCACTTTTGATACCTGCCTCCGTTTCCTGCATGAAGATCCCTGGGACCGTCTGCGCAAGATCCGTGAAGGATGCCCGAATACGAAGCTGCAGATGCTTTTCCGCGGCCAGAATATTCTCGGCTACCGTCCTTACGCGGATGACGTTGTGGAATATTTTGTCCAGAAATCCGTTGCGAACGGCATTGATATCATCCGTATCTTCGACTGCCTGAATGATCTTCGGAATCTCCAGACTGCCGTAAAGGCCGCGAATAAGGAAAAGTGTCATGCGCAGGTTGCCCTCAGCTACACGCTTGGCGAGGCCTATACGATCGAATACTGGACCGAAATGGCCAAAAAGATTGAAGAGATGGGCGCGGATTCCATCTGCATTAAAGATATGGCCGGCCTTCTGGTTCCGTATCATGCTTCGGAGCTGATCGGCGCGATGAAGGAAGCCACAACGCTTCCCATTGAAGTGCACACGCACTATACGTCCGGCTGCGCTTCCATGACGCTGATGAAGAGCGTCGAGGC
>CADBNG010000480.1 GCA_902795985.1 uncultured Lachnospiraceae bacterium | reverse complement strand
GCGCTGCTTCCGCCGGAAACAACGACCGCATCGCATTCCGCCAAAGCCTTTGCCATCGTATCCTGTAAGATCTGCTCTTCATCCGGAAGGATCCCGTAAAAGCGGACTTTTGCTCCCCATCCGGTAAACAAAGCGGAAAGCATGGACGAATTGATATCCCGGATCTTTCCTTCTGCCAGCGGCTCTTCCGGTGCGATCAGTTCATCACCGGTCGAAAGAAGTCCGATCACCGGCTGCGGGCATACCGGAACTGTAACAATTCCAAGTGACGCCAGCACTCCGATCTCACGTGAAGACAGTCTCTGTCCTTTTTTCAGGATCGTTTTTCCGGGAAAAATATCATCGCCTTTGAAAATGATATTATCGCCCGGCGCAGCCGATTTGCAAAAGCCGACCGTTCCGTCTCCGTACTCTTCCGCATACTCCTGCATGATCACACTGTCCGCATTCTCCGGCAGTTCTCCGCCGGTCGGGACATACGAGCAGCAGTCGTTTTTTAATGCCTGCATGGGCGATTTTCCCATCAGGATCTTTTCCTGCAGCGTCAGAATGGCAGGAATCGATTCTGTACAGCCGAACGTGTCGGAAGCGCGGACCGCGTAGCCGTCTACGGTCGAACGGTCAAATCCCGGTACATATTCCGTGCCGGTCACTTCTTCTGCAAGGATTCTTCCGTAAGCATCCTGCAGGGAGACACTGTCCGGCGGTCTGTTGATCGCGTGGAATTCATTTTGAATGAGTTCCATCACTTCTTCGGGTGTTTTTACCTGAAGCATCCGTATCCCTCCAAAGAATTATTCTACTGCTTAAACAACTTTTATCTCAGTTTTTCTGCCGCAAGGACACCGGCCTTTTCCGCTTCCAGGCTGACCGTGTCCACGATCTCATGAACATGGCTGCAGTTTCCCGCCAGGCTGAGCCATTCGGGAAGCTCCGGCCACAGCTCCGGGATCAGATCCCGCTCGGGGATCAGACCAAGGGCGGTGATCAGCACGGAACATGACATTTGACTTGTGTCTCCTGTTTTCAGATTCTTTATTTCCACTCCGGTGATCTTTTTTTCTCCGAAGATCTTTGTCACGGTAGAATCCGTGATCACCGGTATTTTATATTCTTCAATACATTCTTTCCTGTTTTTCGCTCTTCCGCCGGGTCTGGCATTCTGCTCGACCATGCAAAGGATCTTTTTCCCACGCTGAACAAGCTGTCTGGCGACAATCTGGCCGATATCACCGGTTCCGAGGATGACGATCGGATCTTCGATATCATAATGACAGATATTCAACGCTTTCTGAACCGTCCCGGCCGTAAAGATCCCGGACGGGCGCGTACCGGCAGCCGGCAGCGAATAAACCGTTCTTTCCCGGCAACCCGCAGCCAGAATGCAACGGGAAAAGATGAGCTTCAGCAGACCGTCCGCAGAAGATAAAAGAGCAGTTCTGTCCGGATTCAGCTCCGTGACCATTGTATCCGTAAGCAATACGGCTCCGCAGGTTTTAAAAAGCGCTTCTATACGGCCGGCATATTCGATTCCCGTCAGATCTTCTCCGAAATATCCAAGGCCGAACCCGTTATGAACACACTGATTCAGCACACCGCCGGCGGAACTGTCCCTCTCCGCCACGATGACTTTTCCGGCTCCCGCAGCTCTTGCGGCAATCGCTGCGCTCATTCCGGCAGCCCCGGCTCCGATGATGAAAATGTCGCAATGCTCTGTTTTCATCAGCAGATCCCTCCGTCCTTCTTTATTCCGGCGGCGGATCCGCCATTGTTTGAGAACAAAAGCCCCCTGTCTGCTTCGTTTTTTTCTGCAGAAAACAATTCTGTTCCCGGTCCGCTTTTCGTGACCGAAGTGATCGGGATCTTCCGTTCTTCTGCAATTAATGCCGCAATTTTCAGCATGCAATAGGCGCCTTGACAGCGGCCCATGCCTGCGCCGGTCCTTCGTTTCACGCCATCGATCGTATCTGCGCCGCGGCGGATGGCTTCGCGGATCTCGCCCTCGCTGATATGGCGGCAGCGGCAGAAAAGCTTTCCGTATTCCGGATCGCGCGAAAGAAATGCCGCCCGCTCCTCTTCTGTCATGGACAGCGGGGAAGCTATTCCTTTTCTTTCCAGTTTAAAGTCTTTATTATTTTCTGAAACAGCGAGAAAAGCTGCTGCTTTACCGGCAACGTGTTTTCCTAATTCATGGGCACAGGTCATGCCGGGCGTTTTGATCCCGATCAGACTGTACAGTCCGTTTTCTTCTAACAAACTGAAGCCGGAAATATCTTTATCTCCCCGGCGTCTTTCTCCGTCTTCTATCGAAACATAGTAAGGTTCCGGCCTTGCGGAACCGAAGGTCCTGATGATTTTCTCTACGGGCAGCCGCGGAACGACCGTCCTGCAAAGTTCGATCAGTTCGGAAATGCCGTCCGGATCTGTCGGAAAGCCGTTTTCGATCTTTCCGCGTCGTTTTGTCGGGCCGATCAGGATATTCCCATCAACGGTTGGCACAAGGGTAAGGCCTTTTCCTTTGACTTCCGGCTCCTGAAATATCACATGCCGCAGAGTCCCGGGCGTCTGTGTATCTGTAATAATGTAATCGGATGCGGAGGGAAACAATCCCAGTTTTGGCTGTTCGCACAGCTCCCGCACCTTATCCGAGCAAAGGCCTGCGCAGTTGATGACCGCCCTGGCCTGCCAGGTCTTATCCTG
>CADBNG010000479.1 GCA_902795985.1 uncultured Lachnospiraceae bacterium | reverse complement strand
GGCAGCTTTATCGGCGGAGCGATCCAGGACCGGATGGGGCCGAAGCGTACTTCCATTCTCGGAACGGCGGTTTTTTCCACCGGCATGTTTCTCTCATCGGCCCTGCCTTCCACGTCGCCGATCGGGCTTTTTTATCTGACCTACAGCGCGATCGGAGGCCTTGGGACCGGCTTTGTTTTTTCCTGCACGCTGAGCGGTGTCCCGAAATGGTTTCCGGGCAGGACAGGCCTCGGAACCGGGCTGGCGGCCTCTGCTTTCGCGGCTTCGACCGTGGTTTTTTCGCCGGTCTGCAGCGCGCTGCTGGAGCATTTTACCATGCCGGTCACCCTTCGGATTTTCGCGGCGGCAACATTTGTGATTTCCATGACGGCCTGTATGTTCATTAAGATCCCCAGCGCGGAGGAATATCGGGCGGCACTTCCGCCGCAAAAGGGAACGGAACGGAAAAACTACCCGCTGACCGCGGCAATGCGAATGCCGTCCTTCTGGCTGCTGTTCCTCTGTCTGTTCTTCTACAACGGCACATGGAACATGGTGACGCCCCTGATCCGCGGCCTTGGAGTGGAGCGCGGGCTCGCGCCGACGATAGCGGTGCTGGTCCTTTCCATGACCGGCGTCGGCAACGCTCTGGGCCGGTTTGTGATGTCGTCTCTCTCCGATAAGGTGGGGCGATACAATGCGATGTATATTCTCTGCTCCATTACGGCGGCTTCCTCGCTGGGCCTGACGGTTCTTGGCGGCGGAGGATATGTTGCCGCGGTGCTGGCGGCGGCGTTCGCTTACGGCGGACCCGCGGCCGTTTATCCCGCGCTGACGACCGATCTGTGGGGGCCGCGGCATTCCGGAAGCAACTACGGATTCCTGATGCTGGGCCTTGGGCTGTCCTCCATCGTTTTCAACGCGATTTCCAACGGACTGTTTGCGGCTTCCGGAAGCTATACACCTTCCTTTGTAATGGGGGCTGTTACGGCTGTCATCACCGCCGTGCTGATTACCCTGATCCGCCGGCGTACGGGCAGGAAGTAATAATTACATGAAGCCGGACGATCGCCTGCTGCTTGCAGCCCCACGACAGGCGTCCTCCTGTTCAGCCAATGCTGCCGGGACTGTGAGTATCAGACGATCTGTTTGCTTCGACAGCGGAAAACCCCTGCAGGCCGCAGCGTTGTCAGCCGTCTGCGTGAATGATAAAATATAACATTACAGAAACCGGAAACTACAGGTAAAACTGCGGATCCGGGCAGGATTCCGGGAGAAAATCTATGACACGAACGGCAAAGGAACTGGAAGCTGCAATCGATCGGGAAATATCGAAGATCGTCGTCGGAAAAAGCGCGCAGGTAAAACTGATCACGGCTGCGGTGCTGGAAGGAGGGCATGTCCTGCTGGAAGACCTTCCCGGTGTGGGGAAAACAACGCTGGTGAAATGCCTTTCCAGGGTGCTGGGCTGTGATTCCCGGCGAATCCAGTTCACGCCGGACATGCTGCCTTCGGATATCATCGGCATGAATATTTACGACCGGAACACCGGGGAGTTCCGGCTGCTGAAAGGGCCGGTTGTGACCAACCTGCTGCTGGCGGACGAACTGAACCGGGCGATCCCGCGGACCCAGTCGGCATTGCTGGAAGCCATGGAAGAACGGCAGATTACGATTGACGGCAATACGGAAAAGCTGCCCCGGCCGTTCTGCGTGCTCGCGACCCAGAACCCGGTGGAATCGGAATCCACGTTCCGTCTTCCCGCGGCCCAGACCGACCGTTTCCTGATCTGCATTTCCCTCGGATATCCGACAAAGGAAGAAGAGCTGAAGATGCTGGAGGTCGTCGGCGGGGAAATCCTTTTCGATGAGCTGGAGATTGTCACGAATCCCGAAGAGCTCTGCGGGATGTCCGCCCGGATTCAGGAGGAGGTTTCCGTTCCGGAGGAGGTGCTTTCGTATATTGTGGATCTGACGGACGCAACCCGGAAAACGCCGGCTCTGAAGCTGGGGGCCAGCCCCCGGGCGACCCGCGCCCTGTACCGGGTTTCCAAATGCCTGGCGGCCATAAAGGGGCGGGATTTTGTCACGCCGGATGATGTGCGGGAACTGGCGAAGCCGGTCCTGTGCCACCGCCTGATGCTTTCCACCCGCGCCTCCATGGAGGGACGGACAGCGGAAAAGGTGATTGACGGAATTCTGGAAGAACTGCCGGTGCCTCCGCTGACAAGGGAACTGTTCGATGAGCGGCAGTAAACACGTCGGGTTCCAGTCCTCGCTGATTGTCAACCGGGGACTGATCGCGGCCTGCTTTGTCCTTTCGCTCCTGGCCTGGCGGCTGGGACTGGACGCGGTGGCCGCGCTGCTCCTTGCGCTGAGCATTATCGGACTGATCAGTTATCTCTGGGGAATGTTTGCCCTGAAGGATCTGGAAATCCGCGTAACCGCGGAAACCACCGTTCTGTCCGTCGGACAGTCGGCGGAAACGACGTATCAGATTGAAAACAACAAAGCCCTTCCGCTGGTCTGGCTGGAGATCTGCCAGGATGTGCCGAAGAACGGCTGCCTGGAACCGGATTCTTCCATGACGCTCCGGAGCTTCTCGGAAACCGAAGCCGAACTGGCGGGAAGGGAAAATGCCTATATGAGACGCTTTGCCTTTCTGATGGGGCACAGCGATCTGACCTGGAAATGCCGCTGGACAGGCCGGCGCCGGGGCGTTTACCGCCCCCAGGACCTGCTGGTCCGTTCCGGGGACGGCTTCGGCCTGACCCAGTCGGTCTGTGAATACTCCGGAATGAAAAACGACCTTTTTGTGGTCTGGCCGAAAATCATCCCGGTACAGACGGCTCCCCTGCTCCGGAATCTCTGGACGGGCCGGACCGGACGTTCCGGATGGACGGAAGACATTACCATTCTCCGGGATGAACGTTTATATCAGGAGGGCGACAGCTGGAAGCGGATAGACTGGCGCACAGCAGCCAGAACGGATGAGCTCTATACAAAACAGTTCGAGAGGATCCGTCCGCAGTCGCTTCTTCTGGCAGTAGAGACGTATGCGTTTGAAAATGCGGAGGAAGCCTTAAGCCTGGCGGCATCCCTCCTTTGTGAACTGTTTTCCCAGGGGATTTCCGCCGGTCTGGTGCTGCCCGCAACCGGGCAGAAAGAATCGATACTGATCCGGCCGGACGGGTCCGAGCTGCAGAAATGCCTGTTTGAGATCGCGGATCATGACGAATCGACGGCTTTCCCGGACGGCTTCCGGGTCCGCAGCATCGCAGCGGCGGCGGAAGAAAGCGGACATCTCTGGATTATGGGAAAAGACCGAAACAGTATTGCGGCAGGAAAACTGGGATCGGCCCTGCGGTATCTGGCTCCGGGCTTCATAACGGAAGAGGCCTGCGCGGGAAGCGTTTCCTTCGCGGAGATCCGCTCGGGAGGTGACGGCGTATGAAAACGAAAGCCGACATCCTGGCGCTTCTGGGAGAAAGCCTGGCAGGCCCGGCCATTTTCTGGGTGGCAATGGTGACGCTGCTGATGCGCGATGCCGCGCATCCGGTGCCGGAACTGCTTTATACCCTGTTCATCGCGGCAGCGAATCTGGCGGTTTTCCTTCTGATCCTGCGAAAGGAGATTCAGATTCCGAAGCTGGCGGCGGCTTCCGTAATCCTGTTTGCCGGAAACCTGACGGCACACCTGTTTCTGTACAG
>CADBNG010000478.1 GCA_902795985.1 uncultured Lachnospiraceae bacterium | reverse complement strand
TCCGGCTGAGGAGATCACGGCGGAATTGGCATCAGCGGCCGATTCTGAATACGAACGGGATATGGGCGCTTCTTTTACCGCGCTGAACGCGATACTGATGCGCCGGTATATGCATGAGTATGGCTGGCAGCGGGAAAGCTTCGCGGGTTTCACGCTCAATGCCCATGCGAACGCGGTATATAATCCCTGTGCCCGGTTTCGCCGCGCCATCACAAAGGAAACGTATCTGCGTTCAGAGATGGTCTGTGACCCGATAAGTGTGATGGACGCTCCGCCGGTAGTGGATGGTGCTGCGGCTGTGCTGATCGTTCCGCTGGATCATGTCCGCGGTCAGCTGGGTGTTGTACGCGTGATCGGATCCGGTGCGGCGACAGACAGTGCCGCGCTGCATTCCCGGAAGGATCCGCTGTGGCTCAGCGCAGCGGAGCGGTCTGCCAAACAGGCATATGCGCAGGCCGGTTTGGGTCCGAAGGATATAGACCTGTTTGAAGCACATGATGCTTTCACCATCATCAGCGCGCTGAGCCTGGAAGCCTGCGGATTTGCTGAGCGGGGCCGTGGACCTCAGCTGGCGGAAGATGGTGAGATCACACTGAAAGGACGGATCCCGATTTCAACCCGGGGCGGCCTGAAAGCCAGAGGCCACCCGGTTGGTGCGACCGGACTTTATCAGATCGTGGAAGCTGTCCAGCAGCTGCAGGGTGTCTGCGGGGAAGGTCAGGTTCCGGATGCCAGGATCGCCATGACGCAGAACATCGGCGGGCTGGGGGCAAATGTAGTGACGAATATTTTTAGTTGTTAGCTTCAGAGTATTTCCGGCAGATTTTTACAGGAAGAGCTGCCGGCCTGAAATAACAGCAGTCAACAAACAATTAATAACATAGCAAAGAGGTGCATTTATGGAATTTCACATTTCTGGAAGAGCAAGAAAACATTATGATTTCTCTGAGAAATTGTTTTCGTATAACGGCAATGTTGTTTTCGCTGATCTGCGTGCGGTTCGGGAATTTTCCGCAAAGGTCAATACGGTTCGCGCGAAAGAAGGAAAAGAACCGATGTCTATTGCGGAATTGAATGCGCTGGGTCTCCTGGATGAGATCATGCATGCATTTCTGGATCAGTACCGCAAACAGTTTGCACCCCGTTTGAACATTGAAGCTTATGATTGGCTTGAGGGCAATCTCGGAGCTGAAAAACTCGATGAAGTGCTGAAATCCTTCTGCGAAGAGTTTCCTCCGCTGGCTGTTTTGAAAAAAGAGCAGACAGTAGCTGAGTATCTTGATACCACTGATCCGCAGGGTTTGGCGAACCGCTACGACACCGTTGAAGAAATTCTGATGCTCTGGATCACCAACCGGAATCCGGCCGCGATGAAGCTTGCCGGTGAGCTCTTCGATGAAACACCTCTGATCGAAAAATGCGATTATAACAAAGCAATTATGCACCTGGACAGCTTTGCCCGCACACAGCCGATGATCGAAGGTTTCAATTTTATTGAATATCTCCGCCAGCCCGCTCTGAAACATCCGGATTCCCTGCTTGACCAGCTGGATTATATCCGCCGGCATTGGTCAGCGGTCCTTGGCGACTTCCTGCGCCGCCTGCTGATGAGCATGGATCTGATGCGTGAAGAATACAAGGACCATGGTTTTGGCGGACCGGGAGAAGTCCAGGTTCCCTCTTTTGACGGATTGGAAGGAGATTACGAAAAATTCTCAGCGGACAGCGCATGGATGCCCCGTCTGGTGATGATGGCCAAAAATGTCTATGTCTGGCTGGATCAGCTTTCCAAAAAATATGGGAGAGAGATCCGTCATTTGAATGAAGTCCCTGATGAGGAACTGCAGATCCTGGCTGATGAAGGTTTTACCGGTCTTTGGCTGATCGGTCTGTGGGAACGTTCCTAGGCATCTCAGACCATCAAACAGTGGTGCGGCAATCCGGAAGCGCTGGCCTCAGCCTATTCGCTGCGCAGCTATGACATCGCCTGGGATCTGGGCGGTGAAGATGCTTTCCAGAATCTGAAATACCGTGCCTGGCAGCATGGCATCCGCATGGCGTCCGATATGGTCCCGAACCATATGGGTATCGATTCCGACTGGGTGCTCTATCATCCGGACCGCTTCCTTTCCCTGCCCTACTGCCCTTATCCGTCTTATGGATTCAACTGCGGCAACCTGTCTCCGGACCCCAACATCGGTATCCGTATTGAAGATCATTACTTCACAAAGGAAGACGCGGCTGTAGTTTTCCAGCGCATTGATTACAATACCGGCGACACCCGTTATATTTATCATGGCAACGACGGCACATCCATCCCCTGGAATGATACCGCTCAGCTGAACTACCTGA
>CADBNG010000477.1 GCA_902795985.1 uncultured Lachnospiraceae bacterium | reverse complement strand
GACATATTCAGAATTCCGGGATGATGTGGACCGGTTTGCGCGTTCACTGATATCCATGGGAGTACGTGCCGGATCGAAAGTGGCGATCTGGGCAACAAATGTCCCTGCATGGTATATCACATTCTGGGCGACCACGAAGATCGGTGCTGTCCTGGTGACAGTCAATACCGCTTATAAGATCCATGAAGCGGAGTACCTGCTGCGCCAGAGTGATACCCATACGCTTGTGATGATAGAAAGCGCGCTTGACAGCAATTATCGTTCAATCATCAATGAGCTTTGTCCTGAAATCTGTGAAACCAGGACAGGCGATCCGCTGCATTGCAAAAGGCTGCCGTTCCTTCGGAATGTAATTACGGTAGGTTATGCCCAGCAGGGGTGTCTGACGTTTGAGGAAGCGATGAAACGCGCGGATTCCGTTTCGGTTGAAACGCTTGATTCGATGGCACAGCGTGTGAAGCCTGACGATGTGTGCAATATGCAGTATACGTCCGGCACCACAGGATTTCCGAAGGGTGTCATGCTGACCCATTATAACGTGGTAAATGACGGGAAATGCATCGGTGACAGAATGGGACTTTCCACGGCTGACCGGATGATGATACAGGTCCCGATGTTCCATTGCTTCGGAATGGTTCTTGCGATGACTGCCTCCATGACTCACGGTACAACGCTTTGTCCGCTCCCCTATTTTTCCGCCAAGAATTCACTCGCCTGTATCAATCAGGAAAGAATCACATGCTTCCACGGTGTTCCCACGATGTTCATCGCCATGTTCAACCATGAAGATTACAGAAAAACGGATTTTTCCTATATGCGTACAGGGATCATGGCAGGTTCCGGATGCCCGCCCGAACTGATGAAGCGGGCTGCGCGGCCTGATGAAATGAATATGCGCGGCATTGTCAGCGTTTACGGACAGACGGAGTCTTCTCCGGGAAGTACGATGTCCGCATGGACGGATTCCCTGGAACTGAGGACCGAAACGGTCGGTTACGATTTCCCGCATGTAGAGTGCAAGGTCATTGATCCGGAAACGGGAGAACAGGTGCCCGACGGTACGAACGGGGAGTTCTGTTCCCGGGGCTATAACCGCATGAAAGGCTATTACAAGATGCCGCAGGCAACCAAGGAGACGGTGGATGAGGAAGGATGGCTTCATTCCGGTGACCTTGCCTGCAGAAATGCGGACGGGACCTACCGGATCACCGGACGGCTGAAGGATATGATCATCCGCGGCGGGGAAAATATCTATCCCAAGGAGATCGAGGAGTTTATCCTGACGCATCCGAAAGTCCAGGACGTTCAGGTCATCGGCGTTCCGGACGAAAAATACGGGGAAGAGGCAATGGCCTGCATTATCTTGAACAAGGGGGAAGAGCCGGATGAGGCCGAAATGCGCGATTATATCGCAAAACGGCTTGCCAGACATAAGATGCCGAAGTATATTGAATTTACCGACAGTTTTCCGATGAATGCTGCTGGCAAGATTCTGAAATACAAAATGCGCGAAGAGGCCGTCAAAAAACTCGGCCTTGGCTGAGAAAAGAGACAGGTTCTGAGTCAGGGGATGTTTCTCTGACTCGCGGGAGGTGCAGGATGGAAAGAGATTTTACCTATCGGTCTGCAGACGGGATCACAGACATCCATGCAGTCGAATGGACGCCGGAGAAAACGCCGCGGGCGCTGCTCCTGATCGCACACGGCATGCAGGAATATATTCGGCGGTATACCCCTTTTGCGAACTGGCTGAATGAAAGGGGAGTCGCTGTCTGCGGCAATGATCATCTGGGCCACGGGGAATCCGTCGTTTCGGATGAGAAGCACGGATACTTCGGGGAAGGAGACGGCAACCGGTTTCTGATCGAGGATATGCACAGACTGCGGCTTACAGAGGAAGAAAAATATCCGGAGCTGCCGGTCTTTTACCTCGGACACAGTATGGGGTCCTTTCTTATCGTTCAGTATATTATGATATACGGAAAAGGCCTTGCCGGCGCTGTGATCATGGGAACGGGCTCCCAGGGCGCAGGAACCCTGCGGATCGCCAGACTGCTGGCGAAAATGGGCAGCCCGGAAAAGCCGAGCCCGCTGCTAGCAAAGCTTTCGACCGGTTCGTATAACAAACAGATCCCGGATCCGCGGACGCCTGCGGACTGGCTTTCCAAAGACGAGAGCATCTGCGACCGCTATATCAGGGATCCGTGGTGCACGTTTCCGTTTACCCGGAATGCCTATTATCATATGTTCCGCGGGATCCAGTACATTCAGAAAAAGGAGAATGAGGAAAAGATCCCGAAGGAACTGCCGGTCTTTCTGGTATCCGGAAAAGAAGACCCGGTCGGGCATTACGGGAAGGATATTCCGGAGATCTTCAGGCGTTATCAAAGCATAGGGATCCGGGACGTCGCAATGAAGCTTTATGAAGGCGACCGGCATGAGATCCTCAATGAAACGGACCGGGAAACGGTTTATGAAGATATTCTGAATTGGATGGAAGCGCATATGGCAGAATCATAAGAGTCAAATATCCGCAGAAAAACGTTTGCCGTATCGGATCCGGAAAGCGGGGGAATACATATGAAAAAGTATATCATGGCACTTGACCAGGGAACGACCAGTTCCCGCTGCATCCTCTTTGATAAAGAGGGAAAGAGCGTCAGCATGGCCCAGAAGGAATTCCGCCAGATCTACCCGCAGCCCGGATGGGTCGAACATGACCCGATGGAGATCTGGTCTTCCCAAAGCGCGGTCGCGGCGGAGGCTCAGGCAAAGATCGGGGCGGAAGCTTCGGATATCGCCGCCATCGGGATCACCAATCAGCGGGAAACGACGATCATCTGGGACCGGAAGACCGGAAAACCGGTGTATAACGCGATCGTCTGGCAGTGCAGACGCACGGCGGACCGGATCCGGGAAATGAAGGAAGACGGCATGGATGCCTATGCGCATGAAGCGACCGGCCTGGTGCCCGACGCTTATTTTTCCGCAAGCAAGGCGGCATGGATCCTGGACAATGTGCCGGGTGCCAGAAAACGGGCGGAAGCCGGAGAACTGGCGTTCGGTACGGTCGACTGCTGGCTGATCTGGAATCTGACGGCGGGAAAAGTCCATGTTACGGATGTGACCAATGCTTCCCGGACAATGCTTTTCAACATTCACGATTTTTCCTGGGACCGGAAGCTTCTGGAGTATTTCCGCATCCCGGAAAGCATGCTTCCGGAAGTGAAGCCCTCCTCCTGCATTTACGGTCAGACCGAAGGCCTGCCGTTCGGAAGCGGCATCCCGATCGCGGGAGCAGCCGGAGACCAGCAGGCGGCATTGTTCGGGCAGTGCTGCTTTGAGCCGGGCGAGGTCAAAAACACTTACGGCACCGGGTGCTTTCTGCTGATGAACACCGGAGAAAAAGCCGTTATCAGCGAAAACGGGCTGCTGGCGACGGTAGCGGCGGCAGCCGATGAAACGAAGACCTATGCGCTGGAGGGCAGCATCTTTGTTGCCGGCGCCGGCGTGCAGTGGCTGCGCGACGAGCTGGGCGTGATCAGAAGCGCCTCGGAAACGGAAACGATGGCAGCATCCGTTCCGGATACCTGCGGCGTATATATTGTTCCGGCTTTTACCGGCCTCGGCGCGCCCTACTGG
>CADBNG010000476.1 GCA_902795985.1 uncultured Lachnospiraceae bacterium | reverse complement strand
TTTCGTTCCTTTCCTGACCCCGCTGTTCGACCGGATCGTCATCGTCGATCCCCGGTACTATACCGGATCGATACGGGACGTGCTCCGGAGCTATTCCTTTACCGACGCGCTGTTTCTCTACGGGTCCGGCACCTTTGTCACGGACCATTCCCTCGGCGGCTTTTTAAGCGGTACGGAATAAAGGCAGACCGGTATTCTGAATCTGATTGTTGCTTTTACCAAATGTCTGAGTATAATATAATGGAAGTACAAGGGCCGAAGCTCTTCAGGCATTGCATTTTCCGGACGCGGAAAATCCCCGCAGGATCTGTCCGCCGAAGGAAAACGAAATATGTTTCTGATCCTGTCTCCTGCCCTTTCAACAAAATCTAATCGATGCATTAACAGGAGGAAGTAAAAGAAATGGCAATTAAAGTCGGTATTAACGGATTCGGAAGAATCGGAAGACTCTGCGTTCGTATTCTTATGGAGAGATCGGATGAGTTCGACCTTTGCGCGGTTAACCTTCGTAAGTCGGACATTCCCCATATGGCATATCTGCTGAAATATGATTCCGCAGTCGGTCGTTTTAACGGAACTGTTAAAGAAGGCAAGGACTATCTGGAGATCAACGGCAAAAAAGTTACCGTCTTCAGCTATGACGATCCCGGTCAGATCCCGTGGGCCAAAGCCGGCGCGGAATATATTATTGAATCCACAGGTGCTTTCAACTCCACCGAAAAAGCGATCGTTCATCTGAACGGCGGAGCCAAGAAAGTCATCCTCACCGGACCCGCAAAGGATAAAGAGACCCCCATGTATGTTATGGGCGTCAATCACAAGACCTACAAGGCAAAATACGACGTTGTCTCCAACGCGTCCTGCACCACCAACTGCCTGGCGCCGATGGTCAAGGTCGTGAACGATGCCTTCGGTATTGAGGAAGGCCTGATGACAACGGTTCACGCTTCCACATCCAAACAGCAGACCGTAGACGCCCGTGCGGGCAGCGACTGGAGAATCGGACGTTCCGTATACGAGAACATCATCCCCTCCACGACCGGCGCAGCGAAGGCTGTCGGCAAGGTTATCCCGGATGTAAACGGAAAACTGACCGGCCTCTCTCTCCGTATCCCGGCTGTGGACGCTTCCCTGGTTGACCTCACCTGCCGCTTAAAGACACCCACCACCTACGAGGATATCTGCAAAGCGATGAAGAAGGCCTCCAAGGGCTCCATGAAGGGCATCATCGCCTACTGCGAAGATCCGATCGTCTCCAAGGACATCATCGGCGAGTCCTGCACCTGCGTCTTCGACGTACAGGCCGGCATCATGCTGAACGAAACCTTCGTCAAGCTCATTGCCTGGTACGACAACGAGTGGGGCTACAGCAACAAGGTTGTGGATCTTCTGAAGCACGTGCATGACACCGTGGAAAAGGAAGAAGCCAAAAAGGCAGCGAAGAAGTAATCTTCCGAAATTGTTTTAATACCGGAAAAGGCCTGCGTATCCAAGCGCAGGCTTTTTCTTGCTGCAGCCATAATCCGGCATTTTACGGGTTTTGATCTGCCCTCCAGAGCATAAGATTCGTTTTGTTTTCATTTTAACGAGCCCTTTTCCCAAAATACAGAGGCATTTCTGAAAAATCAAAGTTCCCTCTGTACTACGCAGGAAATGGATCGCATTTTTTCCAGCCAGGTTTACAATTTTACAGAGTGTATTACCCTTTATGGGCAAACCCTCTGTCTCACGGAATACCCATCAGCCTTTTCCTTCGGATAAGACAAGACAAATAACAGAGGAATTATCCGTTGCGGCATAAAACCTCTGTCGAATTTACAGGGAAACAGAATAGGAACGGCAATAGTTGAGACAGATTGCAGAGGTTTTGATGATTTTTGAGAAAAAGATCTGCCTGGAGTGTTTTAGTCCAAAAGCAGGGCAGATGCTGCCGTAAAAGACGCGATCTGTGCCGTTGAGAGTTATGGGGCAAAAAGAGTTGGTAAAGCCGTCGTTTTCCCATTGTTTTATAAGGAAAACGACGGCTTTAAGTTATTTGCAGCACAATATCCCTGTCCCTCTGTATTTTTACAGGCAGGCCTCGATGAACGGACGAACGTCTTCCCGGAGGATCTCCCGGGGATTGACGGAGGCGCTGTACTCTTCCACTACTTCGGTGATGAATTGTTCGTCGATCGGATCCATGGTTACGCCGTAGGCGGAAAGGCCGGGCAGATGGCAGGCGCGGCTCAGTTCGAAAATGTTCTCCACCACTTCATCCGCCGTCAGTTTTCCGGACGCTTCCATTCCCATCGCAACGCCCATTTCCACCATTTTTTCCGGAACGGCTTCCGCGTTGAACTTCAAAGTCTGGGGAAGGCAGAGGACATTGGCCTCGCCGTGCGGAATATGGAAATACGCGCCGAGAGGAGCAGTGGTTGCAAAACCAGACACCGCATCCGGCATTGCTCATGACGATGCCGGCGATAATAACGCCAAGCAAAAAAAAGCCCCCGGCCTTCTTCAGCTGCTGAATCTGTACCGGGAGCAGGGGTTCCGGATCAAAGGGGACTGTCCCCTTTGATCCGCATTATTTTTCCACCATGTAGTACCGGATGTTCACCGTATCCGGTGTACGGGTTGCCTTGCACAGAAAGACGTGCCGTTCGAGCCAGCGAAGCGATTCATCGTAGGCTTCGATTTTCGGGGTCGTGACGAAATAATACAGATCCGGATCCACGAAACCGCCGTTTAAAACGGTTTCCACATACTCCGGCGGAACGGTCCGGATTCCGTTGTTTTCAATATAAAAGTTCCTGCCGTCGTCCAGCCGGATTCCGTAACGGGCGGAAAGCTCCGCCACGCCGTTCGGACGGATCACCTGGCTGTCGACTGTGCAGGGCAGGGTAATTCCGTGAAACTCATTGCCGTCCGGATCCACGCCTTCCACCGTGCCGGTGGGGCAATTGATGAGCTGCCGGCGTCCGTTCACATCGTCCTGACCGACAAGAATGGGTTTGTCCGCCGTAACGCTTACGGTAAACATCAGCTTTCTCGAAACCATATTCTGCTCCTTAAAAACCAGCCGTATCCGGCATGTCCGCCTAGCGGTATTCCTCGATAATCGCCGTCAGCGTGTTGATGTTCTCTTCAATGTCTCCCTTAAACACCGCCGTACCCGCCACGATAATATTCGCGCCGGCTTCCAGGATCTCGGCGAGATTGTTCTTTGTCACGCCCCCGTCCACTTCGATCATGATTTCAGGATACCCCAGGAAATCCAGTTCCCGGCGCAGTTCCTGTATTTTACCGGTAATGGCCGGGATGTATTTCTGGCCGCCGAATCCCGGGTTGACGGACATCAGCAGAATCATATCGGCCTTATCCAGCACATAGCGCACCGCATCCAGCGGGGTCGCGGGGTTTAAGGCTACGCCGGCTTCCATTCCGGCGTCGTGGATCTGGGCAAGGACCCGGTCCAGATGGGTGCAGGCCTCCGCGTGGACCGTGATCAGCTGGGCGCCGGCATCCTTCATGTCCTGAATGTAGCGGCCGGGATCGTCCACCATCATATGCACGTCAAAGTACAGATCGCTTTCTTTGCGGATGGAGGTGATCACCGGCATTCCGAAGGAAATGCTGGGTACAAACGTCCCATCCATGACGTCCAGATGAAGCCAGGAACAGCCGGTGTTTTCCACCTGCGCGATCTGGCTTCCCAGACGGTTGAAATCAGCGGAAAGAAGCGATGGAGCAAGCTGATAATTCATAATCGTCCCCCCTGTTCTCCGGATAGTGTCTGCAGGATCTGATGACCGTTTCTTACAATATACATTATGTAAATTTATATCAATAACGGCGTTTTTCCGCCTCTTTGAGTTCTTCGTAAAGCTGTACATAGGAGCGATAACGCTCCGGATGGATCTGTCCTTTTTCCACAGCTTCCTTCACGGCGCAGTC
>CADBNG010000475.1 GCA_902795985.1 uncultured Lachnospiraceae bacterium | reverse complement strand
TTCGTGGGCGGATAATGCAGGAACATTATGTATTTTGAAAAGCCGGCCTGTTTTGCCGCCTCAAAAGAGGCACGGAGCCGTGTCAGCTCCCGCTGCACGATTTTTTTCGCGTGCTCCTCGGCCTCTTCATCCCAGCCGACGATCCGGCCCCGATGGTCCACCCAGAACGGCCCCTCAAAGGTAAACCCTTTCGTCCCGACCAGCGCGTAGTCCCGATAACTGAAATAATTGCCCTGAAGGAATTCGAGCCGGCCGGCGTAGCGTTCGTTCAGCGCCGCCGTCTTCTTTGCGTCCCAGAACATGTCATGATTTCCGCGGGTCAGGATTTTCCGCCCCGGCAGATCGCAGATATACTGAAGGTCCGCTTCCGACTGCTCCAGATTCTTCCCCCAGCTGTGGTCCCCCACCAGCACCAGCGCATCTTCCGGACCGACTGTACGGGTACAATATTTCAGAAATTTCTCCTCATGCTTCTTCCAGACCCGGTCCCGCAGCTGGGAAGGCGCCTTCAGTTCCGACTGAAAATGAAGATGAAGATCTCCGATTGCGTATAAAGCCATGGGTCTCCTATGGTCCGAAGGGGACAGTCCCTTCCGGACCCTTTTTTCCACAATGTCCACAGGGGACAGTCCCTTTCGGCTCCCTCCTCTGTCCCTTCCGGGCCACGGGTCCGAAGGGGACTGTCCCCTTCGGACCCTATTTAACCTTTTTCCACTTCAGCGTTTTCAGATATTCCTTCTGCTCCGGCGTGATCCGCCGGCTCTCCACGCACTTCTGAATCGCCTTATTGTGGGTCCAGGTGTCCAGCGCCCGGTTTTCGATATAGGGCAGGACTGATTCATACTGCTTGGCGAGCGCCGTGGCAAAATACCAGGCGGTCATCATGTTTACATAATATTCTTCGGAACGGATCTTCGCCGCCATGACCGGATATTCCGGATCAAAATGTTCGTCCAGATAATACTGCATCAGCATACCAATTCCGAAACGGATCGTATACGTCTCCTCCGACCCCATCCATTTCCGGATAAAAGGCAGCAGCTCGTCCGTATGCCGGGCAAACACCTTCGGAGACAGCTGATCGCAGGTCGCCCAGTTGTCAATAAACGGCAGAAAGGCCTCCACTTCCTGAATACAGCGGTCAAACGACTTCTCCCCGGAAATCAGAAACGCGTGCAGCTGGTTTTCCTCGAAATACGCATGCGGCAGCGATTCCAGAAACGCTCCGGCGGCGGCCTCCTCCTTCAGCTCCTTCGCCATCGAACGAAGCTCCGGCGTGCGAACGCCGATGATGGTTTCCGGGTCAATGTTCGGAATCAGCTTCGCCTGAAAAGCGGCATAGTCCTTGTCCTGAAGGCGGAACAGCTCCGCCGGAATCCGTTCCGCCGCCCATTCCCCGTACTTTTCCATCAAATTGTAAATTCCATCCTCCGAAAGTACTCCCCTCGGCAGATCTTTCGGAAAACGGCCGGCCTCCTCATCCGCAAAATCCCGTTTCCAGACAGCGCTTCCATAATATTCGCCTAATTCCCGAACCGCGCGGCGAAGCTCCGGGGCAGAAGCCTCCGGGATCGGATCCGCATTCAAAAGCCGCCCGGCTTCCTGCCAAAGCGCTTCATAATACCGTATTCTCTCCATCTGGTCGGAAGGACTGTAAACCGCCATATTGACTACCCCCTCATACCGATTTAACTTTCAGATAAAGTACGCGCAAAGGATTCCGCTCCCTGCCCAAACATTCCTTCTATATTCTCCCGGGTCGGTTCGGTCCCATACGGCCATTCAATCAGCCGCACCCGGTTCCCGGCACACAGCTGCCGTTTCCGTTCATCCAGCTCCTGTCTTTGCGACAGCGCTTCCTCCCCTCCGAAAAACTCCACGGGCAGATAATGCTGGATCCCCTGATACTCCACCGCCGTCCGGATGGAGGGAATATAAAGATCCAGGCTCTGCCTTCCGAGCCATTCCGGCCGATACTGGTACAGCGTATCCGGATACCGCTCCCTTACCGCGTGGAAAAGACTCAGTTCATGTTTCCACCGGGGCCGGATCACGCCTTCCGCCGTCAGCCGGGTCCGGATTTTTGTCCGTTCCAGCCGCCAGTTTGTCCGGAAGCCGTCCTTCTCCTCATAAAGCGCCAGGTCCATGTACCACCATTGAAAAAACGGCAGGATAATTTCCGTCAGATTCCGGAAGAACTCCATTTCCGAAGAAAAATACCCGCTCTCCAGTATGTGCCGGATATTCCGCCGGACGTAAACCGTCTTCACGGGGTTGAAATAAAAGGGAAGATTCCCCTGATACTTCGCGATCCGGTCCGGCAGGTAGGGAGAGCGGAGCACCGTCCCGCCGTCCTGCAGATGAGTCTGATACCACGGCAGGGAGTAATCATACAGGGAATATCCCCCGTAAACGTCCTCCGACGCGTTCGTATAGAGCAGATGGAACATCAGCAGGACGTCATCCATATTCCTCTTGTCAAAAACGGCCAGAAAATGGGTCTTCTCCTCATCCGGAAAAAGATTCCGGACCGGCCGGAACTCCTCCGCCCGGCGGCAGACCTCC
>CADBNG010000474.1 GCA_902795985.1 uncultured Lachnospiraceae bacterium | reverse complement strand
TTGGTCGCTCCGCCGACCAACGCCTTTACGGTCGGCGTCGGCTTGATGGCCTTGCCGGTATAGGCGTAAGAGGCTTTGATGCCGGAGGCCGAGGTCTTGGTGGCCGCGGCGGCGAGGTCGACGGGCAGGATCTTAAAGCTCTTCTTCAGGGTGCCGAGCGGCAGGTCTTTCCCTTTTACGACTACGGTCGCCGTACCGGCGTTCACGTTATTCTGGTAGGAAAGCGTATAATCGGAGCCTTTCGTCAGGGTCAGCGTGCGGCTGCCGGCTACCAACTTCACAGTCGGAGACGGCTTTATGGCCGCGCCGGTATACGTTTTATCGGCAATGCCCGCGATCTTATAACTCGCCTTCACTTCGTCGGAGAGACGGAAGGTGACCTTACTGAACCAAGCCCGATTGTAGGGGTCGTAGCTTTCCTCCATCTCTTTTTTCGTCTTCTCGCTCAAGGCCAGGACGAGGTTCTTTTTCACGCTGCAGGTCGGCAGCTTGTAGAGCACAGCCTGCAGGTCCACTTCCGGATCGTCCAATCGGTCATAAACCGCAACCAGAACGTCCCAGGTCCCGTCTTTATCCAGGTCGACCGCCTTTTTAGTCAGCCGATCAATCGGCCCGGATCCTGTAAACCATTCCTCGCTCATGCGGATCTTCCCGTCCTTCTTAAGCGCGGGCAGGGTGTTGTAGATCAGGGTACGCGCATCTTTCTCGTTAGTCAGCGCTGCGCTGCCCGTAGTCATGTCCACCGTGAATTCCCCGCCGTTATAAACAGTGGCTGCGGGAAGCGTATAGGTGTAGGTAACCATCATCTGCTTCGGGGTAAGTTCGTCCCGATAGGTGGCGTCGACTTTCGAGGTGCCGATGAAGACCATCGTTTCGTCAGAGAACGTATAGCCAGGTTCCGGTGTCAGGTAAATATACGCCCGATAGGTGTGCCCCCACTGGAAGGTGTCTTTATCCGGATCCAAATACTTAAATCCGTTCGTGATATCGTTCCATATGACGTCGTTGCGGAAGAGATCCTGACCGGTCACCTGCAGATAGGCCTCTCCTTTGAAGATCTCCGGTTCGCAATCCGGTTCCCCTCCTATTAACGGCACCTTCAAGCTAAGCGCAACTATATTGATCTGTTTCAGTTCGGTAAAGGAGCTTTCCAGCTCGGTTCCCTTGATCAGATAAGCCGGCTTTCCCCGCCTTTCGCCGGTTTCCAGTTCCTTCGCAGCGTTGCAAGACTTCCCGTCGACGCGGATCGTGGCGTATCCTGCCTCATAATCCCCATAGGTTCGCCCAGAGCTCAGTTTTTCTTCCGCCAGGATCTCGTATCCCACTATGCCGTCCCGTTGAAAGGCGGTCACGTTTCCCATCAGCAGCTTCGTACCGCCTGTAAGGTCAAAGATGTAATCATCCCAGCTCTCGATGGTCACTTCGTTCATCACGATCCGGCCGGGAATATCGGTATAGATACAGGGCCGGTCCTCCGAATTGTCTTGCGATTGGGTAAAATGAACGTTGTTCATATAGATCGCGCCGAACGAATAATTCTCTCCATCCTCGTCCTCTTCCGTCCGCAAAAACGTCGGGATATTCTCAATCGTGAGATTTTCCAGCTCCAACACCGCGACGTCACCTTTAACCAGGATCCCCACAAAGTCGTTAGCGGACTTGTTCCCTTTCAGTACGCCGTTGCAGATCTTCACGCGCTTGCCGGAGACCCGAATCGCGGATTTTTGGTTACCATCTAGAAACAAATTCTGCCCATTCAGATCGAGCACCACATCGTCAGCATAAACCCACATTTCCGTGCCGACAGACCATCCGGCAGTCAAGCTGGCCTCCGGAATCACGACCGTAGTATGCGGTGTTCCCAGCGCTTTTCTAACTTCCTTCCAATCCGCAGCATGCACCGTCTTCGCTTCGGCCTTCCCGGTAAGCGCCGGCAGCAGCAAAGCCGTCAGTACGATCGCCAGCAGCAGCGGCCTGATCCACTTTCTCATTGCTGTTCCTCCTTTTTCCTTATCCTGTTCCTGCACGGTCCTTCCTGGTAGCCGCCCTCGCTATTCCATAATCCCAGCTTTTCAGCTTTTTAGAACAGCTTTTCCCTGAATTTTACTCTTTGTTAAACAGCTCCCGAGCCGATTTGTTCCATGAATTCGGTTTTTCGATTATACAGAACAGGTTTTACCGAAAATCCTGGATTCATGGAACAGCCGCTCCCACTGGCCTCAGTTCATGCTGAGGATCTGTTTCACCGTCGCGTCACTCACCGAAGCCGGTCCGCC
>CADBNG010000473.1 GCA_902795985.1 uncultured Lachnospiraceae bacterium | reverse complement strand
GAGGTGTACGCATAATGGCAAACATTCAGTATTACGACGTCATCCAGAAGCCTCTCGTAACCGAGAAGAGCATGGGCGAAATGGCTTATATGAAATACACATTCCTGGTACACCCCGATGCGAACAAGACCATGATCAAAGAAGCGGTCGAAAAGATGTTCGACGGCGTCAAGGTCGCAAGCGTCAACACCATGAATCTTGACGGAAAGAAAAAACGCCGCGGATATACCTTCGGACGTACCGCCAAGAGCAAGAAAGCCATTGTTACACTGGCTCCGGGCAGCAAAGAGATCGAAATCTTCCAGGGCCTTTGATTGAAAGGAGATAATCACAAATGGGAATTAAAACATATAATCCTTACACACCGTCAAGAAGACATATGACGGGATCTGATTTCTCCGAGATCACCACAAGCACTCCCGAGAAATCACTGCTGGCCAGCAAGAAAAAGACCGCCGGCCGCAACAATCAGGGTAAGATCACCGTTCGCCACAAAGGCGGCGGAAACCGTAAAAAATACAGGATCATCGATTTCAAGCGGTATAAGGACGGTATCCCGGCCACCGTTAAGACCATCGAATACGATCCGAACCGTACCGCCAACATCGCGCTTGTCTGCTACGCGGACGGCGAAAAGGCCTACATCCTCGCTCCGGAAGGCCTGAAGGTCGGCCAGGTCCTGATGAACGGACCGGAAGCGGAAGCCCGTCTCGGCAACTGCCTGCCCCTTGAGAACATTCCGGTCGGCGCCATCATCCACAACATCGAGCTTCATCCCGGAAAGGGCGGCCAGCTGGTCCGTTCCGCCGGCAACGGCGCTCAGCTGATGGCGAAAGAGGGCAAATATGCGACACTTCGTCTTCCCTCCGGTGAAATGAGAATGGTCCCGATCATCTGCCGCGCGACCATGGGCGTTGTCGGAAACGGCGAGCACAGCCTGATCAACATCGGAAAAGCCGGAAGAAAACGCCACATGGGCATCCGTCCCACGGTCCGCGGTTCCGTTATGAACCCGAATGACCATCCGCACGGCGGCGGCGAAGGCCGCGCCCCGATCGGACGCCCGGGTCCCTCCACCCCGTGGGGTAAACCGGCTCTCGGTCTGAAGACCCGCAAGAAGAAGAAACTGTCCAACAAGTACATCGTCCGTCGCCGTGATGGCAGACAGCTGACCAAATAAGGAGGAGAAACATGAGTCGTTCATTGAAAAAAGGACCCTTTGCAGATAAAGGTCTTCTGAAGAAGGTCAATGCAGCAAACGAATCCGGCGACAAGACCGTCATCAAGACCTGGTCCCGCCGTTCCACCATCTTCCCTTCCTTCGTGGGTCATACGATTGCCGTTCATGACGGACGCAAGCACGTGCCGGTCTATGTAACCGAAGATATGGTCGGCCATAAGCTTGGCGAATTCGTCGCGACCCGGACCTACAGAGGCCACGGAAAAGACGAGAAGAAATCCAGATAAGAAGGAAGGAGGTATTAAGAAATGTCAAAAGGACATAGAAGTCAGTACAAACGTACTAGAAATGAAGAAATGAGAGATACCAGACCTTCCGCGAAATTATCCTACGCGAGAGTTCCGGTACAGAAAGCCTGTTTCGTGCTGGATGCGATCCGCGGCAAGGACGTCGCCACCGCACTGGGCATCGTTTCCTACAATCCGAGATACGCTTCGAGCGTGATCAAAAAGATCCTGGAATCCGCCATTGCCAATGCACAGAACAATAACGGCCTTTCAAGAGCCAATCTGTATGTAGCTGAGTGTTATGCCAACAAGGCCCCGACGATGAAGAGAATCCAGCCCAGAGCACAGGGCAGAGCCTACCGCATCGAGAAACGCACCAGCCACATTACCATCGTTCTGGATGAAAGATAAGGAGGACAAAGATGGGACAGAAAGTTAATCCGCATGGCTTACGGGTCGGTATTATTAAAGAATGGGATTCCAAATGGTACGCGGAAAAGGACTTCGCCGATTACCTGGTCGAGGACTACAAGATCCGTGAATACCTGAAGAAAAGACTGTATGCGGCCGGCATCTCCAAGATTGAGATCGAACGGCTGTCCGAGAAGATCCGCGTTACGATCTTCACCGCGAAACCCGGTATCGTAATCGGAAAGGGCGGCGCTGAGATCGAGAAGGTCAAGAACGACCTCTCCAAGTATATCGGCAAGCGCGTGCTCATCGACATCAAGGAAATCAAGCGTCCGGACCGCGATGCCCAGCTCGTTGCCGAGAACATCGCCCTTCAGCTTGAGAACCGTGTATCCTTCCGCCGTGCGATGAAATCCGCCATGCAGCGGACGATGCGCTCCGGAGCCCTTGGCATCAAGACCTGCGTTTCCGGACGCCTGGGCGGCGCGGATATCGCCCGTTCCGAATTCTACAGCGAAGGAACCATCCCGCTTCAGACACTGCGCGCGGACATCGATTACGGCTTCGCGGAAGCGGACACCACTTACGGAAAAGTCGGCGTTAAGGCATGGATCTATAATGGAGAAGTGCTTCCGGCCAAAGGAAATAAGGAAGGGAGCGGAAAATAATTATGTTAATGCCTAAAAGAGTCAAACATCGTAAACAGTTCCGCGGAACCATGAGGGGCAAAGCCCTCCGCGGCAACAAGATCACATACGGCGAGTACGGTCTCGTCGCGACCGAGCCCTGCTGGATCCGGTCGAATCAGATCGAGGCGGCCCGTGTCGCCATGACCCGTTCCATTAAGAGAGGCGGTAAGGTCTGGATCAAGATCTTCCCCGACAAGCCGGTCACGAAGACTCCTGCCGAGACCCGAATGGGTAAAGGTAAAGGTGCTGTCGAGTACTGGGTAGCAGTTGTCAAACCCGGCCGTGTCATGTTCGAGCTTGCCGGTGTTCCGGAGGCGGAAGCCCGCGAAGCGCTTCGTCTTGCCATGCATAAGCTTCCCTGCAACTGCAAGATCGCTTCCAAAGCGGATTTAGAAGGCGGTGATAACGAATGAAAAAGACAAAATACCTTGAGGATATCAAGACCAAATCGGCTGTCGAGCTGGAAGAGGAATTAGTAGCCGCGAAGAAGGAGCTTTTCAATCTGAGATTCCAGAACGCCACGAATCAGCTGGACAACACCAGCCGGATCGCGGAGGTCCGCAAGAATATTGCGAGAATTTCAACTGTAATAGCACAGAAAGCGAATTCAGCCGGCTGATACGGCTGCGAAAGGAGACAATCGTGGAAGAAAGAAATCTTAGAAAAACACGTGT
>CADBNG010000472.1 GCA_902795985.1 uncultured Lachnospiraceae bacterium | reverse complement strand
TAAAACCGGGTCTTCGCGTGTTTTTTAAACTCGGAAACATTGGCGTCCAGCCAGATCGGACGTCCCAGGTCCCAGACCCGGCAGATTTCATCCACGCCCCCGAATACCCGGTGGGTCCGGGTATCGTCGTCCCGTTCCACCACCACGTCTTTGATCAGGTGATTGTTCCGGACCATTCTTCCCCAGAGTCTGAACATGGTTTCCTCCCGTTTTTTTCTTTCTCTCCGGACGGAGAGTTTTACCCATCATATCAGAAAACAGATACGGTTGTATAGAAAAAATCTCCGGCGTTTTTTCGTGACACTCTTCTTTTCTTATTGTAATATAAACCTGAAAAACAACTACGGTCCTGCAGAGGAAAAATCATGAAAAAGATCCGAAAAATTCTTATCTTCCCGCTCATCCTTTCCCTTTGTGCCGCCCTGCTGCCCGGCTGCGGGAAACAGCAGGAGAATACCGGGAATACCGCGGCTGTTACCGAAACGGCCACCCCTGCGCCTGCCGGAGATACCATCGACCAGGAATCCCTGGAAAGCATGCTGAACGACATTCTGGCAAAGCGGGAAGCTGCGGAAAACGAAGCCGAGGCTCAGAAACAGGAAGCCGCCGCGGAAGAACCGGCCCCGGCGGACCCTTTTATCGAAACGGCAAAGGATCTGGTCGTGCGGGCCAGGGCTCTTTGCGACAGCGGTTCTTCCCTGACTGCGGAAATGGCCCGTTCTTCGTATGAGCTGGCCAGTTATTATGAGTTCGCGAATACCGAATCCACATTTGTATCCTATATTTCCGGTCAGAAGGAGCAGCTCTCCTCCATCGCTTCCGGACGTGAAGATCTGAAAACGCTTCTGAATGACCTGTCCTCGGCGGACGCGCCCGCCACCGATACCGGCCGGGAGGTTAAAAAACAGCTGAAAAGCCTGCTGACGGAGATGGATGAAAGCTTTGCCCAGCTGGAAGAACTGGCGGATTTCTATCAGGAACAGAACGACCTGTATGACGAGTATATGGATTTTGACTCCGACCTGGCTTCCGTCGAAGACAGCCTTGTCTATATCGAAAACTATTACGCTGCCCTCAAAGGCCTTCAGACCGCATACAGAAAGATGAAGACGCCCTCTCTCGTTTCGGAGATCTGGGCCCGGGAGGTCACCCGGATGAACGTCACGGCGGACACCATGTACTACTCCTACATGAATCTCGGATATAATTCGCCCCTCGACAACTATCTTTTCGCGGAGCTTTCCGAATATGACGCGGTACTGAGCAGCAAATATGATACCCTCCTGCTGAACACCATGGGCAGCTGCTTCGAACAGACTTCCGCTGTCTTTGAGGATACCTATTCCTCCATTCTGACCAGTATCGAAGAAAACTGTCTGGGCGGAACCGGTACGGCATCTTATGCCCGGCCGGCCAATCCCGTCTTTGACTATACGGCCGTAAACGTGATCTGTCCCAACAGCTATCCTTCACTGGATTCCATCGTAAACCTGACGGCCAGCACCACGGCCGCGCGGCAGGACGTGATTATTTCCGCAAAAGTGGAAGGCTTTACCCAGGAATACCGCCAGAAGGTTACGCTGACGACCCGGCCCCAGTTTTTCATGATCAAGCCGGCCCTCCTGACCGAACTGCCGGACTTAAGCACCAGCCGCCGGACCCAGCTTGTCCTGACCATTACCGATAACGATACCGGCAAGGTCCTGGTGCAGGACAGCCGGAGCGTCACCCTTTACAGCATTTACGATTTCTTCTATGTGACGGACGAATTCGGTGTAACCTCCACCTTTGACCTGCTTGGATGGCTCCGGCCGGAATCCGAAGCGGTGGCGAAAATCAACCGGCAGGCCATCTCCTATCTGGAATCCACCGGGATCGGGGATTCGCTGGCCGGCTACCAGTACGCTTACTCCGAGGACGAAGCGACCAACACGCTGATTCAGGTGGCCGCAATACAGAAGGCCATTTCCGACCTCGGCATCCGGTATTCCAACGACGCCTATTCCTTCCGGGCCCATCAACATATCCTGACGCCGGACCAGGTCGTCGCCAATAAAAGCGGGCTCTGCATCGAAAGCACGCTGCTGATGGCCAGCTGCCTCCTCTCCGCCGGTTTCCATGTGATGATCGTCCTCATCCCGGGCCATGCCCAGGTGGCGGTGGAATCCTGGAACGGCGCCAACGGCCGCACCGGGGAGTATTTCCTGATTGAAACAACCGATCTGCCGTACAGCGGGTTTACAATCCGCAACGGCACAATCAGTCTCGGAGACCTGGTCCAGAACCTGGAGGATTCCTCCAACGAATGGTGGAAGGAGTATCTCGGCCAGGAAGACGGCGATATTTTCAATGACGGCGACGTCTTTATTATCGACTGTGATCTGCGGTCCGAACTGGGGATGCAGGGGCTGGAAAGTGTTCATGCCGACCTGAATTTTGAGCCCGTATCGTATCCGTCCGCGCCTTCAGGCAGCGGACCGGCATCCTCTCCTGCGGAAACCGGCACTCCTTCCGGCACGGAGGAACAGCCTGTTTTGTCCGATACGTCCGAGGATGTACTGGAGAACTACTGCAGCGTGGTTACCAGCGCAGACGGAACCTACTCCTTCTACGTCCTGAAAGAGCTGGAAGCCTCGGTCGCAACCGAGAACAACCTGGTTCTTGTGCCGATCATGCCCGGCTCAGAGCTTCCCCAGCTGCTGGTCTTCGCCCAGACCGGTATTCCCGCGCTGGACTACGCCTCCGCCTGGCTTGAAATGCTCCGCAGCGAATCCACCGTTCCCAATCCGCCTTCTGAATATAAGGAAATGGACTACAACGGACATAAGCTGTACGGGATCGAATATAACGTCAGTGACGGCACCACCGAAACCCTGTACCTCTATGAAACCGGGGAGCTTTCCTTCGCGGGCTTCTATCTGATCTACCCCTCCGATCTGACGGAAGATGAACTGGATTACCTCTTCACCTGCCTGCAGCTCGCGCTGGGGACCTTTCAAATGAAATAAACAGTTTTGGCGACAGGGGGACGGTTCCCTGTCGCCATTTTCCTGCTGTTCTTATTCCTGCGGCAGGGACGGTT
>CADBNG010000471.1 GCA_902795985.1 uncultured Lachnospiraceae bacterium | reverse complement strand
GCTGGAAGACAATGCCGGATCCGGCCAGCCCCATATCCTGGAAGCCACCGGCCGGGAACCCACCCGGTGCGGAAGGGTCTCCTCCCTTACGGGCCTGCCCAACGTAATCGGCTGGTTCAATCATGAATGGCAGTTTTCCGCGAGCCTTACCGACGCCGTCACCCGGACGAACGATGTCTGGCTGATGTACACCAGCAACAATGCGGAACTTGTACGCTCTTTGCTTCAAAAGTATAATATCCAGTATATCTTTGTCGGAACGGAAGAGAAAAATCAGTATCACGTTAACGAAGAGATGTTGAAACGTTTCGGAAAAGAAGTGTTCCGCAATGAATATGATACTTATATTCTGCAGGTCTCCCCGTAACGGCGGCGGGCCCGAACTTGTCCGCTAAGGAGTTTCCATGATCAAAGCCGGCGCTGTTCTGAAAGAAGATAAACTGAACAAAAGGGCTTTCCGCGTCTTTCTGGCTGTCGCGGCAGCCGCGGCGGTCCTTCTGGCCGTCTACGTCTTTTCCGGCGCGCCGTATCATGTCTATTCGGACTTTCCGGATCCGTCGGATTTCCTGCAGCTGTCTTCCGCGGACGACGTCGTGGAGCAGGACTTTTCCCTCCCCTCCGAAGCTGAAGGGCTTTCCGCGGTTTCAGTCTGTTTCAGGACAGAAGGAAATAATCCCCGCGGTACTGTTTCCGTCTCGCTGTTTGAAAACGGTACGCCGGCCGGACAATGGGAATATGACGCGCGCTTTCTGGAAGACCGGTCGTACCGGACTTTCCGGCTGGATAAGACGCTCCCCGCGAGTCCTGAAAGCACGTACCGGATACGGATCTCTTATACCGCGGATTCCGACGCGGCATCCGATAACGGTATTTATGTCGGAGCGGGCTTCAGCAGCGGCTCAGAATCGCTCGAAAAAAACGGTACAGCCCTGAGCGGGCAGGCGATATGCTTCCGCTGCATATATACACAGTCCTCCGTATTCCAGCGGCTGCTGCTGGCGGTTCTCCTCTTTCTGGCCGTCTGCATCATCGGCCTGCTGATCGTCCTGTATCCGAACATCCGGAAAAACGGCTGCAATGCCTTCAATACGCGCATCGTGTGGACCTGCGCGGTGATTCTGATGTGCCTTTTCGCGTTTCTGTACCAGCATGACGACGGTGTACGGATCACAAGCTGGGGGAAACTGTTTCTGGATGCCGTCGGGAACGGAAGTATCCGTCATTACGCCCGGTATCTGGAAGAAGTCTATGAGATTTCCAATTACAACATCGTCGTTCATATCATGACGGCGGTATTCATTCTGCCGCTTTACCTCGTGGATAAACTGCTGCGCCTGCAGCTTGACGCCGCATTTTTTGACTACTGGCGCAAAATCATTCTCCTCTTTTTCCTGATCCGGTCCGCGGATCTGATGAAGAAAATTACGGTCCGGCTCGGTTTCAGCGAGGAAGCCGGCAATGTCCTCGGTATCCTGTACCTGATCTCGCCGGCTGTGCTGTGGGGAAATCTGGGGATGGGGCAGATCGATTGTATTGCCGTGTATTTCATCCTCCTATTTATCCTGCAGATGCTTTGCGGACGCCCGGAACGGGCTTTCTTCTGGCTGTCCGTTTCCTTTGTCATTAAGGCATTTCCGCTGCTTTTCATCGGTCTTCCCTGCCTTGCCGCCGCCCTCGGCGCGAAACGATTCAAAAAGATCCTGACCTGCGGCGCTTCCTTTATCCTTCTTCCGGCCCTGTCCGCCGTTTTGTCACGCACCTTCTTTATCGATTATGCCGCTTACGCGTCGTTAAGCGAATGGGACTGGGGACATATCGACCGGCTTTTCGACGTATCCATGGTGCATACGTCCCTTTTCCTGCTGGCGCTGCTGCTCGTCTGCTTTTACTGTTTTTATAAAGCACGGCATTCGGCGCTGACCGCTTCCGACAATATCCTCGCGCCGGCCGCCGCGGCGTTCGCCTTCCTTCTGTTTGTCGAACAGAACCCGCAGTGGATTCTTTATACTTCACTGTTCCTGCTTCTTTGCGCGCTGTTTTTCAACCGGCGCAGCGACCTTCTCTGGATGCTTCCGGTCTTTGTCCTCGGCGCTTTTGTGTACGTCCTGTTCCGTTTTCAGCACAATTCCGATACGATCATGCTGGCTATGGGATGGGTCGGACAGACGACAGAACTGTACAATCACTCGCTGACCTTTTACGACTTCGCGCAGTCCTGGTTCCCCGGGTATTACACCTGGTTCGCGTACGTCGGAAAGACGATCCTCTGCGGCTGCGCGGCTGCCGCTTTTGTCCTGTTCTGCCGCGGCGCGAAACACCCGGAAGCCATTGACCGGGAAAAATTCGGAGGAAATCACGCCCTGGCCGTCGTGCTTCCCATCCTGTTTGCCATGTATTTCCTTGTTCTGATCAGTTCGGTCGTGATGTATTTCGCCCTGATCTACGTCTGACCGTCCTTCGGAGGCCCGCATGAAAAAAGGTCTTTCCATCGCGATCCCTGCCTGCAGGGAAGAAAAAAACCTGAAGCGCCTGATCCCGCGGATCCAAAAAGCCGCTGGGATGCTGCGTACGCCGTATGAAATCATCATTGTGGATTCGGCGAAGCCGCAGGATCATACGGCGGACGTCTGCGCGCGGTATGGGTGCCGTTATGTAAACCAGCGGTATCCGGGATTCGGCGGCGCCTACCGGACCGCCATCGAAGAAGCCTCTTTCGACCATTTCCTGATCATGGACGGCGACGGCTCCCACAACCCGGAATATATCCCGAAAATGGCGGCCGCATTTAAAAAGACCGGCTGCGACGTCGTGATCGGCTCCCGCTATGTAAAAGGCGGCGTCACAAAGGACGCCCCCCTTTCCGTCTTTCTTTCAAGAATACTGAATCTGGTTTTCCGGGCCGCCACAGGCCTCGGCGCCCATGACCTTTCCACCAATTTCCGTCTCTGCCGGACGGCCCTTCTGAAAAAAATCCGGCCGGAAGCGGAACACTTTGACATCAACCAGGAAGTCCTGGTCCTGATGCGGGCCGCGAACGGCGGAAAGCTTTCGATCCGCGAAATCCCGATCGTTTTTGAAAAAAGGGCCTGCGGCCGGTCAAAAAGAAAGTGGATTCCTTTCATCATCAGCTATCTGCGGTCCCTGTACCGTCTGACGCTCCTCAGCCGCTGCCCCGCCCTTTCGCCCGGGAGGTACCAGCCATGATTATCCTTCTGATGGCCGGCGGGGAGGGCAAACGCCTCCGTCCGCTCTCTACAAAAAGACGGGCCAAACAGTTCCGG
>CADBNG010000470.1 GCA_902795985.1 uncultured Lachnospiraceae bacterium | reverse complement strand
TCAGAAGATGAATACATTCTCCCGTTTTACGAAAGATCAGAATATCCGCTGTCAGGGATGGTTTCGGGTATTTGTCCGCCTGATACTGCAGGAGAAACTCCTCTTCTGTCATTCCGTTTTTATCTCTTACCGGTTCCATGAGAATCGCCCTCGTTTTTGTTGTTCAGTAAACGTTTTGCTTCTTTCCTTTATTCTTCCGGTAAAGTATACCTTTTCCTTTTCGTCTTCGCAAGAAACCGTCCCCAGGAGGACATGACCGAAAGGGACAGAGCAGGGGGCCGAAGGGGACTGTCCCCTTCGATCACCTTCGATCACCGGAAGGGACCGAGCAGGGGCCGAAGGGGACTGTCCCCTTCGGCCCCCTTTCGGTCCTGCTTTACATAATATCCCAAACCCCTTAAAATACCCTTAACCGATCCAAACAACCGCGACGAACTGCCGGAGTGTGTTTCATGAAGAAAAAAGCAATTCTTTCCCTGTTTCTGGCTCTGACCCTGCTGGCCCCGCTTTTTCTGCCGGAAAAAGCCGCTGCGGATGAACAGCCCGATACTCTTCCGTACGTATTTGGTACGGAGACCGTCTATTCCACCTTTAAACAGGGCGAGCCCCTGACCGACGGTTTTTACTATACCGACGACTGGTTCTTCGGAGATCCCGCCGAGCGCAACGATTCCCTGGCGCTCCTTTCCATGCAGCTGACCGCCTCCTCCATCGACGGTGAGGACGGCGCGGGAATCCGGTTCCTGAAAGATCTGGGGTTTGATGAAACCGGTTTTTACAACTCCGGATCCGAGGATCCGGACGGCTGCAATTATACCTGGGGAAAGAAAGAAATCTCTTCGGGAAAGGAAACCTGCACCCTTATTGCGGTTGTCCTCCAGAGTTATGCCCTTGACCGGCCCACCAAAAAGGCCGCGTGGAAACAGAATTTCCGCATCAACGGAGATACTCCTTCGGATGAGCATTACGCTTTCCAGGCAGCCGTAGACAAACATATTGACAGCGTTGCCGGGCTGTCCGGGTCCGGAAAGGTGAAATACTGGATTATGGGACAGAGCCGCGGCGGCGCCCTGGCCGGCATTCTGGCGGCAAAGCTTCCGGAAAAACTCTCTGCAGCCGGCAGCGACATCTACGCCTATACTTTTGAAGCACCCGCCGTTATTAACGGCGATGCCATGGCCGGAAAGGAAGGCAGCTTCCCGTATATCCATAATTATCTCTGCAGCGATGACATCGTAACGATGATCCCGCCGTGGGGTATGGTCCGCTACGGCACAGACTATATACTGAACACCCCCGAAGTCGACAAAAACATGCCAGCGGAGCTCAAAAAACTCAGCCCCGCGGCAGCGGAATTACTGGACAACGATTCTCCGCCGGACATTGAAACCATGGCCAAAGACCTTCTTAATACCCTGACGGCCGCACTTCCCTCAAGAGAAGACTATTCTACCCCGCATACGGATACCTTTACCGATGAAGACGGAAACGAAGTGACCGTTACCCGTTCCTATCAGGAACTCTTTACCGGATTAATGGATTTCATCTTCAGCGACAGCCTCCGGGAAATCGACACCTCCGGTCTCTCCGAACATCTGTCAGAGCTGGCTCCGGCCATAAAAGACCTGGTTAAAGCGGTTTCCGAGGATTCGGACAGCTGTTACTATTCCGCCGCGAAACAGCTTGGCCTGTTTCTCAAAAACAACGGTATAGAGCTTCCCTTCTCCGACGAAGACTTCTATGCAGTCCTGAAGCTTGCCGGGCCCAGGATGGTCGATCTGTCCTATGTGCCGGAAAACGATCCTCCGACCGATGAGGATTATTTATCCTACCTGACGCCCCTGATCGTTCTTGTCGCATCCAAGGATTTTCTCATATTGCCCCATCAGTTCGAAACCCTGATCGCAAGGCTGAAAGCCCTTGCCCCGGCACCGGAAATCAGCAGTCTCGATATAACGATCCCGGAACCCGCTGCGGAAGACGCCGCCTCGCTCGCCCCGCAGGCTGCTGCGGCATACATTGATTCCCTGGGGAACGACTGGATGAGCGCCGAAGCAAACTGGGACAGCAATGACGATACCCTTCGGGACAACAGAGTGTACTATTTTGACTTCTCGCTTACCGCCGCCGGCGCCGGAATCCCGGAAGACTTTACCCTTACCCTGAACGGCCGCGATCCGGTCCGTCCGGTCAGC
>CADBNG010000469.1 GCA_902795985.1 uncultured Lachnospiraceae bacterium | reverse complement strand
CTGATCGCGGAAGGAACGCACGAACGTTTTATTGTCGATAATGACCGGTTCCAGTCAAAAGCGGACGGCAAGCTCTCCGGCGCTGCCGGGAAATGAAATTAAACGGCCTGCGGGCCGTTTTTTTGTATGGAAAAGCTTGACAAGTATATAGATATATTCTATTATTTAATTGATTTAAGCTATCAATAAACGTTCGAATGGGTTCAGTATGAAGAAAGCGGACAGCAAATGGATTTTACTGTGGACAAAACGTTTCCTGGTCTACCTTGCCGGACTGTACCTGATGGCCATGGGGGTCGTTTTTTCCGCGGAGTCCGCGCTGGGCGTCAGCCCGGTAGGGTCTCTGGCGAATGTGCTCTACCGGATCGGACTGGATGCCGGAGCGCCGGATTTTATTAATCTGGGCAACTGCACGATCGCGATTTATGTGCTGTATCTTATTGTTGAAGCGATCCTTCTGCGTAAAGAATTCAAACCGTTCATGATGCTGCAGCTTGTCGCGTCGATCCTGTTCGGACAGCTGGTGAATCTGGCCGGCGTGATGCTGTCGTTTCTGCCGGAGCCCGGAAACTACGCGGTCAAGATGCTGTATCTTTTATGCAGTATTCCTCTGGTCGCGGCCGGGGTCATGCTGTATCTTTCCCCGAATATTCTGCCGACTCCCGGCGACGGGATGAGTCTGGCGATTGCAAAGGTTACAGGGAAACCGCTGGGGACGGCGAAAACCATTTTCGATTGTTCGATGCTCTCTATTTCGGCGGTGGTTTCCCTGGTCTATTTCCATAAACTGGTGGGTGTCCGTGAGGGCTCGGTGATCTGCGCTCTGCTGGTGGGGTTTGTTCTGGAACAGTTCCGCCGTCCCTTCCAGAAGCCGCTGCTGGCGTTCCTTGAAGTGGAAGACAAGGTAGCCCGGGCTCTTGCGGCCGCCTCATCCGGTTATCTGCTGGATGCTTCCGGCAAACCGAAGGTCCTGATTACCATCGGACGGGAATTCGGCGCCGGAGGATATGAAATCGGAACGCTTCTGGCGAAGAAACTGGGCATTACTTTCTATGACAAACAGATCAACGTCATGGCTTCCGAGCAGAGCGGGATTCCCCTGGCCCGGATTGAAGAAATGGAACGGCGCATGGACCGGACGGTTGCAAACGATTTCCGTCATGCGGCTTATGCCATGACCAACGGCGCCCTTTCCCCGGTGGAAGAGATTTACGTTGCCCAGTCCGCTGTAATCCGTCAGCTTGCCGCGAAGGATGAGAGCTGCGTTATCATGGGCCGCTGCGCGGATTATCTTCTTTATGATGACCCGAACTGCTTCCGGATCTTTATCCATGCGCGGCCGGACGTGCGCATTCAGCGCACCATGCTTCAGTTCGGACTGGACGAGGCAGAGGCAAAACGGCAGATGGAAAATACCGACCGCTCCCGGGCCATGCACTATAAGCATTTTACCGGAAGAGAGTACGGCAAGCAGGAATACTACCATCTCGGCGTGGACAGCGGGATGCTGGGCACGGAGGAAAGCGTGCGCGTAATCCTGGAAGTGATCCGCCGCTGGTGCGACGTGAGAGGCACTCATCCGCTTACAATCCTGCGGTCATAAACCATCACTGCTTCCCGACGGTCGCCTTCGCGCCCGTTTGGCTGATGCTGCCGGAGCTGCGGACAATATCCGGTCCGGCAGAAGCCCTTTGAATCCGGGAAAACAAAGATTGACAACCGCCTTTCCCTGCCGTATAATCCCCCTGTCTGTGAAGGTGTTCCCTTGCTCAACCACCTTCTCAATAAAAAACAAGGAAATCAGGTTATTTAATCATGCAGAAAAAACAGAATATTTTTTCCGAGTTACTGGTACTGCAGAGGAGCATTCCGGCGATTGTTCTCGCGCTGTTCGTTGTATCGATCGTGGCGATGAACCTGCTGGCGAACAAGAGCATCAGCCTTCCGGTGGACTGGCTGGCGCTGGACTGCGGATTCCTTTTTTCGTGGATTGTGTTCCTCCTGATGGATATTATTACGAAAAGCTTCGGGCCCCGGGCCGCCACGCTGGTTTCGGTCATGGCCCTGGTTTTTAATCTTCTGATTGTTTTCGTCCTTTTCATCGGTGCGAAGATCCCTGGGGTCTGGGGGGAGTCCTTCGTTGACGGGAGCGAAGCGGTCATCAATACGGCGCTGGATCATACCTTCGGCGGAACCTGGTACGTGCTGCTGGGGTCATCCATTGCCTTCCTGGTTTCCGCCCTGGTCAACAACTACCTGAACTGGATGATCGGACGGAGCCTGAAAAAAGACAATTTCGGGACGTTTGCGGTACGGACGTATGTTTCCACGTTTATCGGCCAGTTCTGTGATAATCTGGTCTTCGCCCTGATCGTATCCCATCACTTTTTCGGATGGTCGATGCTGCAGTGCTTTACCTGCGCGGTGACCGGCGCCGTGGCGGAACTGCTCTGTGAAGTGATTTTCTCCCCGGTCGGGTATCATGTGGCTGCCCGGTGGAAAAAAGAAGGAGTCGGATCGGTCTATTTTAAATATCGGGAGGGAAAAACAGCATGACAGTCCTTGTTTCCGGCGCGTCCGGAGGAATCGGCAGCGCCGTCTGCCGGAAATTTCTTGAATGCGGCCATGAGGTGATCGGTCTGGATCTGCGCCCTGCG
>CADBNG010000468.1 GCA_902795985.1 uncultured Lachnospiraceae bacterium | reverse complement strand
TATTTTACAGAATAAGCATCAGTACGGGGATCACGATGAAGCAGGCAAGGGTGGAGAAAGCTGAGCCGTGGGCAGCCAGCTGTTCGTCCGCCCCGTATTCCGACGCGTAGACGACGGACATGGACAGGACCGGCATGGCGGCCTGAATGGCGATGACGTCGCGGGGCAGTCCGGAAATACCCAGAAGATAACAGGTGGCGATCGCCAGGGCGGGTGCGAGGATAAAGCGGAACAGCATCATAACGGATAAGGTGCGGGTCAGCTTCAGGTTTCTCAGGCCGATCTCGCAGATGATGCAGCCGGTCTGCAGAAGCGCCAGCGGTGTGACGGTGTTGTTGACGTAGCGCAGGGTCGACATGACCGCATCGGGCAGATGGACGTCCAGAAGAAGGAGCGCCGTGCCGATGACCACACTGATCACGGGAGGGGTCTTCAAAAATGATCTTATCCGGTCCGTCAGGGAGATCCGGCTCTGTCCGCCTGACCATTGGACCAGCGTCCGGAGAACAAACTGGATAATGACCAGGTTGACGAAATAACTGATGATGACGTAGGGAGCGCTGCTCTGCCCGAAAAGTTCCGTACAGATCGGGTAGCCGACGAACATGGTATTGGAGACGGCGCACATCATAATAAAGACGCCGATCTGTTTTTTACCCAGCTTCAGCCATTTACCGGCCAGGAAAGAGAGCGGGATGAGCAGGATGATGGAAAGGGCGACGGCCAGAAGATTCTTTCCGGAGGCAAACAGTTCTTCCCGGGTGAGATTCGTCCGGATGGAATAAATAATGGTGGCCGGAAGAGCGATGGAGATCAGATATTTATTGATAAACCGTTTTGCCTCAGGCGTAGTCCATCCCAGCGCTTTGCAGACGTAGCCGATCATGGTCAGCAGCAGGATAATGATGACCGAAGATACAGAATGAAGGAATGATTCCAAAATACGCTCCTTATTGAAAAATCTGTTATTTCCGCAGCGCCTGACGGTCCCGGAATGATCCGGTCCGTGATGAACGGGCAGATCCGCCTTACAGCAGATGGATCCCGTTCTGTTCGGCTTCTTCCCGCATGGCGGCCGGCCAGAGGGAACTCTGGACTTCCCCGATATGGGCCTTGCGCAGGAAGAACATGCACAGGCGGGACTGGCCGATCCCGCCGCCGATAGTGTACGGCAGCTGTTTTTCCAGGATCGCCTTCTGGAACGGCAGGGCCGCCCGTTCTTCACAGCCGGCTTTTTTCAACTGTTCCGCAAGAGAGATCTCATCGACGCGGATACCCATGGAAGAGAGTTCAAGTCCGATATCCAGAACCGGGTAATAAACGAGAATATCGGCGTTCAGCGCCCAGTCGTCATAGTCCGGGGCGCGGCCGTCGTGCGGTTCTCCGCCGGGGAGCACGTCACCGATCTGCATCAGGCAGACAGCCTTCTTTTCGCGGCAGATCTTCAGCTCCCGGATTTTCGGCGTATCGTCCGGATACATGGCTTCCAGTTCGGAAGTTGTAATGAAGAAGATATCATGAGGAAGGATCTCCTCGATATAGTCGTAGCGTACAGCCATGTATTTTTCGGTCTTGCGAAGCACGCTGTAAATGGAACGTACAGTCTCCTGAAGCGTTTCCAGGGTGCGTTCTTCTTTCAGGATGATCTTTTCCCAGTCCCACTGGTCGACGTAGATCGAGTGAATGTTGTCGGGGACCTCATCGCGCCGGATGGCGTTCATGTCCGCGTAAAGTCCTTCCCCGGGGTTGAAGCCGTAGGCTTTCAGCGCGTACCTTTTCCATTTGGCCAGGGACTGGACGACTTCGCCGCTTATACCGTCCATATTCAGGATATCGAAGGAAACAGGCCGTTCCACACCGTTCAGGTTATCGTTGAGCCCGGAAGCCGGATCCACAAACAACGGAGCCGAGACACGAAGGAGGTTCATCCGCTCCGAAAGCATTGTCTGAAAGAAGTCTTTGACGGTTTTGATGGCGACCTGGGTCTCATGCAGGCCGAGAGGGGATACATATCCCGCGGGAATCTGAAGCTGCTCCATAGATACCTCCTGAAAAAGCGGATAAAAATTACACTTCTCATTTTTACAGGGAAAAAGAGTAAAATTCAAGAGGATGCGGAAAAATGATCCGGGCCGGTTTGCCGGCCGTCCGGGGAGCCATTATAGTAGAAGCATGGAGATCATGACACAGTCCGTCCGGAATCTGGTATCGTTCCTTTTCCGGAGCGGCGACATCGACAACAGAATACCTGCCGCGGACGCGGATGCCATGAAAAAGGGAGCGGAAGCGCACCGGCGCCTTCAGAAGGCGGCCGGAGGGGATTACCGGGCCGAAGTGACGCTTTCGATGGAATATCTCTTTGAGAAGGACGACGCGGTCCTCAAACTGCAGGGCAGGGCAGACGGCGTCTTCACCGACGGGATCAGGACGGTCGATGAGATCAAAACCACGTTCAGGCGGCTGTCCACGTTTAAGGAAGCCGCCCCGGAGCATCTGGCGCAGGGACGTTTCTACGTTTATATGCTGATGCTTGAGGAAGACCTGGATGAGGCCGGCCTGAGAATGACGTATTTCAACCTGGATACGGAGGAGACTCTGTATTTCCGGGAAACATGGAAGAAAGACGATCTGTTTTCCTGGATCGGCCGGGTGCTCGGCGAATACCGGGCGTGGGTCGTTCTGGAAAAGATCCATCGGGAAGAGAGGCAGGCGTCGATCCATTCGATGGCTTTTCCTTATGAATACAGGGAAGGCCAGAAAGAACTGGCTGAAAACGTTTACCGGACGATCTACCATGGCCGGAAGCTGTTCCTCAATGCGCCGACCGGTACCGGAAAGACGATCGCTGCGGTGTTCCCGGCGCTGAAGGCGATGGGGGAGAACAAAACGGACAGGCTGTTTTACCTTACGGCCCGGACGGTGACGGCGCAGGTGGCGCTTGAGACGGCGGCGCTGCTTCGGGAAAAACAGGCACTGAAATGCCGTACCGTCATGATAACGGCCAGGGACCGGATCTGCCCGCTGGGCAGGCCGGAGTGCAACCCGGAAGCCTGTCCGCGGGCAAAGGGACATTTTGACCGGATCAACGGCGCCATATACGAACTGCTGACGACAACAGACGAATACTCCAGGGAAACGATCGAAGAAGCGGCTGAAAAACACAGTGTCTGTCCCTTTGAATTTGGCCTGGATCTGAGCCTGTTCGCGGACATGATCATCTGTGATTACAATTATGTTTTTGACCCGCACGTCTATCTGAGACGTTTTTTCGGGGAAGGATCCGAAAAGACGCAGGCCGTCTTCCTCATTGACGAAGCGCATAACCTTCTGGAACGGGGAAGGGAAATGTACAGCGCGGAACTGACGCGGGAAGAGATCCGGGAATTCAGGAACCGGGTGAGGGACGTTTATCCCGGTCTGGAAAAAGAATTGTCCGGCGTCAATAAGGAAATGCTGAAGCTCAGGCGGGAAGCGCGCGAGAGCAGTGAAAACGGAAAAGGCCCGGTCGTAAGAAGCCGGGAAGACGTCAGGACGCTGACGGAAAAGCTTTTATCTCTGGAAACACTTCTCTCCAGGATCCTGGAATCCCAGCGGAAAAAGAACAGGAAACTGGACGCCGAGGAAGCGGAACAAGCCGCCTCCGGAAAAAAGCAGGAAGACGGAAAGAAGCAATATTCCCTGGAAGAAGAGAAAAGGCAGCTTTCGGAGGAGATCCTCGAATTTTACTTCCGGATCCTTCATTTCAACATTATTGCGGATCTGTGGGATGAAGATCATTACGTCATTTACACGAGAGAAGGGGCGAAAGGGGAGCTGTCCGTCCGGTTTTTCTGTGTGGATCCTTCGGCAAATCTGAGAAACTGTATGGACAGAGGCCGCAGCGCGATCCTGTTTTCCGCGACGCTTTTGCCGATCCAGTATTTCAAGTCCCTTCTGGGAGGAACAGAGCAGGATTATGAGATCTACGCGCACAGCGTCTTTGATCCGGAACGGCTGGGCCTGTTTATCGCCCAGGACGTGACCAGCCGCTACACGAGGCGGAGTGATTCGGAATACCGCCGGATCGCTGACGGCATCCGGCAGGTCCTGGAGCAGCGGGACGGTAATTACCTGGTCTTTTTCCCTTCTTACGCCTTTATGGATCATATCCTCGATGCGGGGGGCTTCCGTGCGGACGGTTTCCGGGAAGAAGGAGAAGAGAACGGCGCAGATCCCGGACGATGGAAGATCCTCATCCAGCGGCCGAATATGAACGAGGCGGAGAGAAGCGCTTTCCTGAAAGCGTTTGAGTCGCCGGAGGACGACAGGATCCTGGCGGGATTCTGCGTTTTGGGCGGGATCTTCAGCGAAGGGATAGACCTTGTCCAGGACAGGCTGATCGGTGTGGTCGTCGTAGGAACCGGCATTCCCCAGATCTCTGAAGAAAGAGATCTGCTG
>CADBNG010000467.1 GCA_902795985.1 uncultured Lachnospiraceae bacterium | reverse complement strand
GCGCCGCTGTCCCCCGAGGCATTGATGACACTGAGATAATCGCATCCCAGGCCGTCCGTACCGTTTCCGTCATCCATGTCGACAAGAATATAATTCGGCTCGGCACAGGCTATATTCGGGTCGGTCTCGTATTCTTCTATTGCCTTATCGACCGTCGTTTCTTCCGAGATCTCAACGACGGCAATATTGTCTTCCCCGTTATCAATAATCAGGCTGACCTCACCGTCGAGGTCTTCCGCCGTCCCGGTTATTGCCTCTTCGGGCACTTCACTGTTATAGACGATCAGGATCTCGCCGGGCACATACCCGAGTTCCGGGGCCGAAGCGCTCCGCTCGGACCGCGCCTCCTCGATCTCTTCTTCGGTGTGAAGCGGTTCTTCCGCCGGATCGCTCCCGGACAGTTCATCCGCAAAAGAATCTTCTGCGGTTTCTGCTGCCGGAGGGTCGATATCTGTATTCGCAGGGACGTACAGAGTGCTGCCGAATGTGAAGACGGCAGCTGTTATGATACTCATCAGTATTCCTGTGACCCTGTTCTTTATCCTCATAAACAGTATCGGATCCTTTACATTAAATATCTGACCTGTTTCGTAAAAACACTATATTAATTTATTATATCATTGCAGGTTTTTTTCTGTACACAAATATTTGCACCTCTTACAGCGTTTGCAGGGTCGGTTTTACCGGAATGTATGCCTGCGCAGGTATTCATTGCCAGCCGGACAGAATCCTCAGTCTTTCCCGGCTTTACCTGCCCCGTCAAATGCGCTATAATAGGGAAGGTTTGGAACGGTTTGCCCGCTTCCGGCCGGGGGAGTATCTGATGTACTGCTTATGACGAACAATAATAATCAGCGGTCTGCTTTCGGGCGGATCTTTCAGCCCCTTCTTATTCTGACTTCGATGGCAGTCTTATTTGTCTGCCTCTTTTTTGTTCCCGTCTCCGCGGAGGAGAACGATTCTTTTCTCGTAAAACTGCCGGATAAAAAATACACATATGACGGGTTCTTTATCGAACCGAAAGTCAAGGTCCTGGAGACGAAAAGCGGCCATCTTCTGAAAGAAGGCGAGGATTACCAAGTCTTCTACAGCGACAACATCAATGCGGGGAAGGCTCTGATCACGGTGAACGGGCTCGGTCCCTACAAGGACGTGACGGTCCAGAAGACGTTCAAGATCCGCAAAGCAGTCCTGACGGAGGCCGAACTGTCGTTCGAGGAATGCGTTTACGACGGTACGCTGAAGACACCCGAGGTCGTGGTCAGCGCACAGCAGGGCGACCGGAACGTCACCCTCCTGCAGGGCCGCGATTATTCAGTGACTTATGAAAACAATGTTGCTGCCGGTGAAGGCAGCGTGACTGTGAAGGGAAAGGGAAATTACAAGGAATCGATCACGAAGACCTTTTTCATTAAGCCGTCGGATTGTTTCGCGTTCAGTGTGTCCGACGGGAACTGGATTTACACCGGTTCGGAAAACTGTCCTGGCGTATCGGTGCATTCCGGGAATATGGAGCTGGCCGAAGGAGTGGATTACGAACTGTCCTACCGGGACAACATCGGAGTCGGCGAAGGCACGGTGGTGGTTACCGGAATCGGCAATTACACCGGTGAAAAGGAAGCCGGCTTTACGATCAACGAAATTGATTATCTCGCCTGGGCACGGCAGATCGCCGATAACGACGCCTATGTTTACGGGCACGAACCGCCGAACAACTACAGTTGCTCGACCCTGGTCGCTTATGCCCTGGCCAGCTGCGGCTACACCACTCTCCCGACCATTTCTCCCAAAAAAGGCTGGATGGCGGGACTGAATTCGGGCAAAGGCGTGGAAGGCCGGATCTTTGCCGGCGGATTTTCCTACTGTTCCAACGCAAGTCTGGGCATCGGTGAAAGCTATGCTGCAGCCCTTCCCTATCTGAAGCCCGGCGACATCCTCTACCGGAACGATGCCCAGAAAGGCCGCCATATGGGCTTTTATCTCGGCGACGGCCTGACGCTGGAAGCCCGGGGCGGAACCGGCCCGGACGCCATCGGCATCTTCGGGGATTTCGGATATATGCAGGGATTTTTCCGGCTGCCGGAGGAATATCTCGGGTAATAAAAGCACAAAGGGGACAGGCACTTTGTGATAAAAAATAACACAAGGGGGACAGGCGTTTTGTGCTGAAAAACAGCGCAAGGTGCCTGTCCCTTCTGTGTCAACTGACTAAAGTCAGATTCAAACAGAAAAGGACTGCCGCGGAAGCAGCAGTCCTTTGTTCATTCGGTTGTCAGCCGGATCATCCTACCAGCGCCACCGTATCACGGCAGATCGCCAGCTCTTCGTTGGTCGGGATCACGCAGACCTTGACCTTGGAATCCGCTGTGGAGATGATCATGTTGTCGCCGCGCTTGCTGTTGGCTTCCTCGTCCAGCTTGATGCCGAGGTAGCCGAGGTAGCTCATGATGCGGGCACGGGTGGAGGCGTCGTTCTCGCCGATGCCGGCGGTGAAGGCGATCGCGTCAACGCCGTTCATGGCTGCCGCGTAAGCGCCGATGTACTTCGCAACATTGTACGCGAAGACATCCAGGGCCAGTTCTGCTTTCTGATTGCCTTCCTGCGCGCCGTCTCCGAGATCACGGAAATCGCTGGAAAGGCCGTCGGATACGCCGAACACACCGGATTTCTTGTTGAGAACATTGATCACTTCCGCAGCGTCCATATTCTCTTTCTTGCTGATGAACTCGATGATCGCGGGATCCAGGCTGCCGGAACGGGTACCCATGACCAGGCCCTCAAGCGGGGTCAGGCCCATGGAAGTATCCACGCACTTGCCGTTGACGACCGCGCTGATGGAAGCGCCGTTACCGAGGTGGCAGATGATCTCCTTGCAGTTGTTCAGATCCAGGCCGAGGAAAGCGGCCATCTCTTTGGAAACAAAGCTGTGGGAGGTTCCGTGGAAGCCATAGCGGCGGATCTTGTACTTCTCATAGTACTCATAGGGAAGGCCGTACATATAAGCCTTGGGCGGCATGGTCTGATGGAAAGCGGTATCGAATACAGCGACCATCGGTACGCCGGGCATCAGCTCCGCGCAGACGTTGATGCCGATCAGGTTGGCCGGATTGTGCAGGGGTGCAAGATCGGAGCACTCTTCCACGTTCTTGATGACTTCGTCGTTAATGACAACGGAGCTGGCGAATTTCTCTCCGCCATGAACGACACGATGACCGATGGCATCGATCTCGGAAAGGCTGGAGATCGCGCCGGTCTTCTCGTTGGTCAGGGCGTCCAGAACGAAGCCGATGGCTTCCTTATGGGTGGGCATGGCCAGATCGGAGATCTCTTTATCGCAGCCCGCCTTCTGATAGACAAGACGGCCGTCGATGCCGATACGCTCGCAGAGGCCCTTTGCCAGGACTTCTTCGGTTTCGGAATCGATGAGCTGATATTTTAACGAAGAACTACCGCAGTTGATAACTAATACTTTCATTGGATCCGATCCTCCTTATGCGTTGGCGGCATTCTGTGCCTGGACTGCAGTAAGAGCGACGACGCCGACGATATCGTCCGCGGAGCATCCTCTGGACAGATCGTTGACCGGCATGGAAAGTCCCTGAAGCATCGGGCCGTAGGCGTTGGCCTTGGCCAGTCTCTGGACGAGTTTGTAGCCGATATTACCGGCATCAAGGCTCGGGAATACGAGGGTATTGGCATGGCCGGCAACTTTGCTGCCCGGGGCCTTTCTTTCACCGACGGAGGGAACCATGGCGGCATCCGCCTGGAGTTCGCCGTCCACGTTCAGATCCGGATACTTTTCCTTCGCGATCGCGGTCGCTTCGGCAACCTTGGTTACGCAGTCATGCTTCGCGCTGCCCATGGTGGAGAAGGAAAGCATGGCGACTCTGGGTTCCGGTCCGATGAAGGCCTTGAAGGACTCGGCGGAAAGGGCCGCGACTTCTGCCATCTGCTCGGCGTTGATCTCGGGGCTTACGGCACAGTCAGCGAAAACGAACAGGCCGTTCTCACCGTATTCGCAGTTCGGCACTTCCATTACAAAGAAACCGGAAACGCTGCTGACGCCGGGTTTCGTCTTCAGAAGCTGCAGGGCCGGAAGAATGGTATTGCCGGTGGAATGGCAGGCGCCGGAAACGGCTCCGTCCGCATCCCCGCATTTGCACATCAGGCAGGCATAGTACATGTAATCGCTTTCCATCTTCTCCTGAGCGACTTCCGGGGTTACACCCTTATGTCCGCGCAGTTCGACAAATTTGTCAATGTATTTCTGTTTGTTGGGATCATTGAAAGGATCAATGATCGTCGCGCCGGAAATATCGTATCCCTTCGAATTCTCGGCGATCTCTTCGGGGGTTCCGATGATCACAAGATTCGCGAGATCTTCCTTTAAGATCTTTTCCGCCGCGTCGTAGGTCCGCTGATCCATGGATTCGGGCAGAACGATCGTCTTTTTGTCTGCTTTGGCTTTTGCTTTGATTTCATCAATGAAACTCATTTTGATGCTCCTTTCGTGTTTTTCCGGCGTTCCTGCCGGAACATCTGTCTATCCTTACAAATTATATATCCTGATTTCCATTATCTCAATATGTAATTTGACTTTTTGGCCCGAAGGAGACCGGATCAAAGGGGACGGTTCCTTTCGATC